>CAZDMC010000207.1:0-1606 GCA_964506335.1 uncultured Methylomarinum sp.
ATTTTTTACCCGTACTACCTGCGAATAATGTCATCGAATTTTCTCACGGCTTAATTGCTTAACAATTTACTGTTGTAAAACAGTAAATAAATTTATTATCTTTCTTGCATTTTCTTGCCAATAAAGCCCTTTTTTGTCAATGGTTTTAATAGCACCTTTGCCTATCTTATTCTGCAAATCTGCTGATTTTGCCAATATTTCAAGTTTTGTTATAAAATCCTCCATGCTATCAGGCGAAAAAAGCAAGCAGTCTTCTTTATCTGTCAGAATTTCTTTTATATTGGGTCTATCAGGTGCCAAGATAGCTTTCCCCAAAGCCATATATTCAAACAATTTTAATGGTGAAGCATAAGGAACCACTTCAGGCTGTAAGGCAATATCAAAAGCGGCAATATATTTTGGCATTCTTCTCTTGAGACCAGTCCAGTAAATGTAATACGATCAGTAATTCCCAGACGTTTAGCTTGCGCTTCTAACTCTTTTCTAACGGGGCCATTCCCTACCAACAATAAATGCCAATTTTCGTTTTTATGTGACTCAATTGCATTGATAACAATATCTAATCGATGCCATTTCCTTACAAATCCAGTAAAACCTAAAATTAATTTGTTCTGTAAATTAAATTTATTTTTGATGGCATTTCTATCTATTTTCTGATGAAAAAATTTATTTTTATTTATTCCATTAGGAATAATTTGAATTTTGTCTTTTGAGCCGGTTTTAGCAATAATTATTTCTGCCAAAACCGATGTTACTGGTAACACTAAATCAGCCGATTTCCATACATAGTTTTCTGTCCATAGTGCCAGTTTTTTACTACTGATCCCATCATTTATATCTCTTTCATTAAAAAGAGGCGCATTGACTTCAAGAATTAAAGGTAATTTAAATATTTTTTTTGCCCAAATACCTGAGGGTAAAAAAAGATTATATCGTTCATAAATACAATCGGGTTTGGTTTTAATAATAGTATAAGATAATTTTAAAAAATCAAATATCGAATAAAAAAATTCAATCCACTCATGTATATAACCGGGTAAAAAATTACGAATTTTAGAAACTATATTGGAGCTTTTACCAAACGCCTTATCTTTAATTGAATGGGGTTCTACCATAATAATTTCATGGCCTAGCTCAATTAAAGCATTTACAATTTCTTCAATATGCACATATTGCCCATCCTTAGAAGCAATGCGGTGATGATATAAAATTTTCATGGAATCATTTTTCTATTTTCACAAGATAACTTAAATATAACGGATCTGCCCAGTGTGTTTGAAGGAATGTAATATATGTCATTAATTTACCATGATTTATTCTGAGTTAACCAGATGAGTTCGAATAAAACTCAATTACGGTCACGGCCAATAGAATAGTATTGGAACCCCATTTTTTCCATTAAATCAGGTTGGTATAAATTCCTACCATCAAAGACTACTTTGTCTTTCAAAGTATTTTTCATTAATTCAAAATCAGGACTCCAAAAATTTTTCCATTCCGTTACTATAATTAAGGCATCGGCTCCAGTCAGCGCATCTTCGGCACTTTTAACTAAAGTGAGTCCTTTTTTATCGCCATAAATTCTTTGTGTTTCTGCCATGGCCTC
>CAZDMC010000207.1:1637-4499 GCA_964506335.1 uncultured Methylomarinum sp.
ACGCACCGGCATCAATTAAAGCCTCTAATATAACTCGACTGGGCGCTTCACGCATATCGTTTGTTTTAGGCTTAAATGCCAGCCCCCATAATGCAAATATTTTACCGTTCAAATTGTTATTGTAGTGTTTTTTAATTTTATTGACTAAAACTTGCTTTTGTCTGGCATTGACATTTTCTACGGCACTTAATAATTCAGCATGATAGCCAACTTGTTGTGCTGTTCTTTTCAGTGCTTTAACATCTTTAGGAAAGCAGGAGCCACCATATCCGCAGCCGGGATAAATAAATGAATAACCAATTCTTGAATCAGAGCCGATACCATTTCGCACCTGTTCTATATCAGCGCCTAAGCATTCAGCTAAATTAGACAGCTCATTCATAAAGCTAATTTTTGTCGCTAGCATGGCGTTGGCAGCATATTTGGTTAATTCTGCAGAACGCACATCCATGGTGATCACTCGGTCATGGCTACGGTTAAATGGGGCATATAATGCTTTTAGCAGTTCTGCCGTTCTAGGGTTGTCAGTGCCTACAATAATACGATCGGGTTTCATAAAGTCATCAATTGCAGATCCCTCTTTAAGAAATTCAGGATTGGATACCACATCAAAATCTACCTGACTCCCTTGTTCTTTTTGCACTTGCAGCATCACATCTTTTACTTTATCAGCGGTACCGACAGGTACTGTTGATTTATTAACCACAACGCGATATTCATTCATGTTTTTTGCAATAGAGTTTGCTACTGCCAGAACATATTTTAAATCGGCAGAGCCATCTTCATCAGATGGTGTTCCTACTGCGATAAACTGAAAAGTGCCATGGTCAACGGCTTCTTTAATATTAGTTGTAAACTTTATCCTGCCAGAAGCCATATTGTCTTTAATCATGGCATCTAGACCCGGTTCATAGATGGGTATGATGCCTTTGTTTAAATTATCTATTTTGTTTTGATCGACATCAATACAGATAACATCATTACCTACTTCGGCAAGACAAGTACCTGTTACTAATCCTACATAGCCAGAGCCAAAAATTGTAACTTTCATCCTTATTTCCTAATAATTCTAATTTTTTTTAACGTGATTGCACAATATTTTGAAAAAGAGATTTATCTATTTTTCCTCATTTAAGGAACAGGCACGGAATAACTTGAACAAATTACTTTGCCAATTGCCCAATTTATTCCGTGCGCGTTCCTAATTTCATTCATTGGAAGAAAGCTTGTCAAATCTATTACGACCATTGACAGACCAGACCAGACCAGACCATAATAAAAGGCGTATTTTCCAATAACTTCCATAATCATGCATATTACCAATATATCAGAAGCTAAATCCAGCTTATCGCAGCTAATCAAAACGGTACAAAAAACCAAAGAACCGATCATTATTGCTAAAGCAGGACAGCCAGTTGCTATTTTATCTGCTTATAAAGAATCCAAATTACCACGCAAACTGGGTGGTAGCTGGGAAGGTGCCGTAGAAATATCCGATGATTTTGATGATTCTGATCACTGTTTCTATAGTACCTCTATTTTTCCTGATAAATAATGAATTTGTTACTTGATACGCATGTGCTCATTTGGGCACTTGAAAACAATCCTGTACTTTCTAATCATGCGCGTGACGTTATCATAGATGGAGAAAATATTGTTTTTATAAGTGCGATCACTACCTGGGAAATAAGTATTAAAAAAGCAATGGGTAAACTTAGATCACCTGATAATTTACTTGATGAAATAAGTTTGCATCGCTTTACACCATTAAATATAAATTTTGAACATTCCCTGCTTGCAGGGAAGCTACCTTTTATCCACAAAGATCCTTTTGACCGTATGCTAATTGCCCAAACCATGATTGAAAAGTTGACTTTAGTGACAAAAGACAAGTTAATTGCTCAATATGACATCCCCATAATTGAGGCGTAAAACATTAAAATGACTCATCTGATTTGCAATAAGGATAAATAAACTGGTTGGTAATTCTCTACACTTTTTTTCCAATTTCTTTCTTGTTCGACATAATGTCTAGCCTTTTTGCGCATTTTATCCTGTAGTTCTGGATGTTTCAACACGTTTAAAACACTGTGGACTAAAGATTTTTCGTCATTTGCTTTGAATAAAATACCATTTTCTTGGTCAGTAATTAGTTCTTTATGTCCGCCAACATCAGAAGCTATGACTAATCGCCCTTGTGCCATGGCTTCTAAGGGTTTTAGTGGGGTGACTAATTCCGTTAAGCGCATGGCTAAGCGTGGATATACAAAAATATCCACTAGATTATAATATTCCTGAATTTGGTCATGGGGTACGCGACCGGTAAAAATAATATAAGACTCAAGTTGCAATTGCTTAACCAGGTCTTTAATGGTGCGTTCCTGTGGGCCGCCACCGACTAACAATAAGCGTACAGTGGGTTGTGATTTAATAATTTGTGGTAAGGCTTTCAAAATTAAAGGAATGCCTTCATAAGCATAAAAAGAACCGATAAAACCAAGCACTATTTTATCTTCCAGATTTAATTCTTGTTTAAGTTTAGGGTTTGCTGCTTGCCCAAAGTTAAATTTATCAATATCAACGGCATTGGGAATAAGAGTGATTTTATTGTCTGCAATGCCACGTTTTATGATGTCTTGTTTTAAACCATCGCAAATACAAGTGATAGCTTGTGCTTTTTTAAACACATAAGTTTCCAGGGTTTTTGTTATGCAATAACGTAAACTGCCTTGTTTTGTTGTGCCGTGATCTACAGCAGCGTCTTCCCAAAATGCACGACATTCATAGACAACGGGAATATTATGTTTTTTACCTGCATTTAATGCTGCCAGTCCATTCAGGGCAGGGGAGTGTGCATGCAAT
>CAZDMC010000208.1:0-4465 GCA_964506335.1 uncultured Methylomarinum sp.
TTTTGCGCTAAAACCTTGTCAAGCTATTTATTAATTATTTACGCTGAGTAGTTACCCTTTTTTTTGCTTTGAATTTTATATACTTCGCGCGGTCACGGATGCAGATTTTATAACGCGTTGATTTTTTGTTGATAGCAAGGCACTGAAACGGGCGCATAGCAGGCTACGCAACTGTTTCAATAACGCAGTCTATCGGCAAAAATCAACCGATAGAAAACCGCATCCGTGACCGCGCGAAGTATAAGTGTGTGAATTTTAGACTCATTTAATATGACACTAACAGTACACTGGTTTGAATTAAACCACAAAAGCGCAAAGACTATAAAGTTATCTACAGTTGCAGGCGTTCTTAGAATATATCACTGGGAAAATGTTGTAACAAAAACGCAGTGGTGTTTTGAAAAAGTAGCCGATTCGGATACAAAAAATAGCTTAGCAGAAGAAATTCAGGCCTATTTGAATAATACTCGCAATTTAACGGTAATTTTACAAAAACAAGGAACGAGTTATAGACATAAGGTATGGAATGAAATTTGTAACATACCTGCCGGACAAGTCATATCTTATTCCACCTTAGCCAAAAAAATAGGTTCTGGTGCCAGAGCCGTTGCCAATGCTTGCAAAGACAATCCATTTCCGGGAATTATCCCTTGTCATCGGGTAGTTTCAGTGTCAGGTCTGGGAGGTTATATGGGGCAAACCCATGGAAAGTTTTTAGACATAAAGAAATCGTTATTGGCCCATGAGTCAAGCCAGTGTTTTTAGAATATGTAGCCCGTATGAAACAAAGTGTAATACGGGGTTCTTCACCGTCGAATCTCCCCTATTCCGCAGGTTTCATACGGACTATACTATCAGCCAAAGTTGTCAGAGTACCCGGAAAAACCGCTATTTCCATAAAGGATGGTTTTGCAACTGTTTTAGCTGTTTTTCACTGGCATTCATAGTCGGTAGCCAATCACCATCATTGTTAATTACCGTGGCTTTTAATAAAATAACTAATTCTGTTTTTCGGGTATCTCCGGTATTGACTCTAAATAAATTACCAATATAGGGAATTTGTGACAGGCCGGCAATGCCTCTTTTGTTTTTGTTAGTCATTTCTTCCATGAGTCCGCCAATCACAACAATCTGACCACTTTTTGCTTTAATAATACTGTCTGATTCTCTTACCGTATTTAATGCCATGGGTAATGAGCCATTTTCACCATTAATAATAAAATTTATATTTTGATTTTCTACACGCGTTATTGAGGGATGAATATGTAAGATGATTTCATCAGCATCATTAATTTGTGGCGTAACATCCAGGGCAATGCCTGAAAAGAATGGCGTGAAAGTAATATCTGGACTACTAATAAACGTATCTCCACTGGGGATAGTATCGGTTGATACATCGGTGATAAAGAACTCATCTTGACCGACTTTTATGATGGCTTTTTGATTATTTAAGGTGGCAATTCTAGGGCTTGAGAGTATATTGGTTTTGCCTTGTGTCTCCAAAAGTTCAATATAAGCTCTGAAATCTCCAGCACTGCCACCAACGGTGAAAATATCACGAAAACCGCTGCCTAAGGCACCAATACCGGTTAGCAAGGGCGCCTTATCAATACCTTCTCGTATGATACTGTGCCAATTAACGCCAGCCTGATGGCTGTCATCCAGTGCAATCTCAATGATTTTAGCTTCAATAATGACTTGCCTGCCGATTTGTTTTTGAGTGATATTGATGAATTGCTCAACTTCTCTAAGCTGCATAGGTTTAGCACGAATTACTATAATGCCCGTATGTCGGTTGACAATCACTGTAGCCTGGGGGTCAACAGCAATAATAGAATGCAGTGCCCGGTCAATTTCATACCAGAAATCTGTTTCTGTTTTGGTGTTAATCCAGCTACCTGATGAGCCGCTATTACTCAGGTTTTCTACCGATGACTGCGTTATATTTCGAGCATCGTTCCTTGTTTCAGAACGATCACCTAGACCAGAAATCTGGCCTGATGAAACCCGGGTATTGGACTGGCCTTCTCTGATTAAATCCAGGCGATTGAGCTTGAATATTTTTATTTGTAATGTGGAAGGATATACGATATAGCCGATCTCGTTTTTTTTGTAATCATAGCCATAGACTTTTTGTACCGCATCCATCACTTGAGCCACAGTGACATTTTTTAATTCCAGGGAAATCAAACCACTGACATCGGGATGAACCAGCATATTTTCATCGGTATCTATAACCAGCCCCATAAAAAACTCCCGGGCATCGACTTCGTGTAAAGAAATATTGAATTTTGTCGGCAGTTTTTTATACCTTGAATTCAATAGCGTTTGAGAAAAATCAGGGACTAAGGCATCGGTAATTTCAGCAGGTGGAAGATGAGGGCTTTGCTGTTGTGCAGAGGCTGTTGAATGAGAAAAAGAATCCTCCAGCATTTTCTCATTTCCTGTCGGAATGGTCGAACAAGACAGTAACAGAAAGTGTGTTAGAAAGAATAGGGGGATAGTTTTCATTGAAGTATCTGTTTTGTTTACCGGGTTTTATAGGAGCGAGTCAAAAGAGAAAGCTTGCTGCGTTGTCCATTTTTCTCAATGATGACTGCATTTTTTAAAATTTGTACGATTTTAATATCTGAGAAAATAGTTTCCCCTTGTTTGGCAGTTATTCCATTGATAGTGACACGTTTAGAGTGCGCAGAAATCCAGATGGAGGATAAATTTAAGTCCGCTGAATTTTGACTAGTACTCGTAGTGCCTGCTGAATAAAATGCGGGTCTTGTTGGATCCTTGTATTCAGCTTGACAGAGCATCGAGATTTGCAAACTGATTAGTAATAAAGCGGGTCTTTTACAGTCCAAGCCAGTTCTCCTCAAAACTCAAGGTGTAGACACGGAGCGTAACCTCAGCGATAGGATATTCTTTAACCTGATAATTAATGCTATCCCAGTTAAATCGCCAGGGCAGTGCTTCAAGAGCTTTCAAATAATTAAGTGTATTAAAATAATTACCACTGAAAGTATAAGAGAGGCCATGCCGATAAACCCAGTTATTGTCCTTATCTGATTCTGATAATGTGCTTACAGCTAAGGTTTCCAGTTTAACTAATTCAAGCCCACTATTTTGTTTTAGTATGTTTCCCAATACTTCAGTCATTAAATGTGCTGGAACAAACTGTTTATCGCCCTCGCTCACCTTTTGTTTTAATTGCTTGATTTCAGCTTTCATTGCTTGCAGCTGCTGACTGTTTAGTGCATTGGGATTTATTTTACCTATGCTTTCAATTTCAGCTGCCATTTGTTGCTGGGTTGAAACTTGTGCCTGTATAGTTGACAATTCACTGCTTAATTGTTTTTTTTCAGTGGATAAAGGCTGGTAAATCAGCGTATCCAATATACCCCAAAGAACAACAATCAGGGTAGCCAGAACCATGGTTTTTTCACGCAGGCTTAATTGATTAAAGCGTTCTAACAGTGACTCATTCATGATTTTCTTGCTCTTCACTGTCGGCTGAAGTATTCACCATGAAATTAATCTGATGATTGCTTTGTTCTGCTTGTACCATGCTTAATGTCGCAAAATTTCTCCCTTGAAAAATAGCTTCATGATGTAATTTTTGTAAAAATACCGGGATTTTTTCTGCTTGAAAAGTACTCCCCTCTAATTTAATGCTGTGTTCTGATGCATTGATATTAATAGTGTTTAACCAGACATCAGCAATGCTTTGTCGGGCAAAAGCCGAAAAGTATCGGGAAAAACCCTGCGTTTGGTCGGATGTTTTGTCATTTAATAAATCAATAATTCGAGCCAGACTGCTTTGAATACCCTGCGAAAGGGAAATCTCCTGAATTAACAGCTTATTAATGTGTTGTTTTGGATATTGTATTTGCAGCAGTTGTACGCGAGTATTGGCTTCTGTCAGCTGTAGACTGGTTGCTGCCAGTTCATCTCTGGTGTTTTTTAAATCCAGCACAAGATAAATACTGTAGACAAAAAATAATAGCAGTATCAGCATTAATCCTAAAGTAAACGGACTGATGAAAGGTCTGGGCTGCTGACTGTCTAAAATGCTCTGATAGAGATTAACTTGCTGTATCATGCTAATGCTATTGAATTGCGTAAGGTTGCCCCAATAACCGGTGCACAAAGAGACTGGGTTTGATCATCCAGCAAAATATCAGTTTCAATAATTGCCGTTAAGTCCATAATTCTAGCGGTAATGCCGTGACTATTATTCAATAAATCGAGTATTTTCTGGGTATATTCTGCTACTGGGATGACGGCCAGACCTGTAATGGGAGGTATACCATAAAAACTTTCTACATAATCGAATGAGCGTTGAATATCCAGCGCTAATCCACTTTGCTCAAGATTAATTTGCTCTTCACTGAAAAAATTATCGCTCAATCCTAAATGATCACTCCCTGTGGCCAGCTTTCGGCTGAGGTAAAGGGTTCCTTGTTGCTGGATA
>CAZDMC010000209.1:0-4459 GCA_964506335.1 uncultured Methylomarinum sp.
AAAATGAAAAAAAACCCTGCGTAAAATTGTTAAATTAATTTTACTTGGGTACTTAGGCAACTCGCAATAAATAACCCACCACCTTGCTTGTCTTTTTGTCTGTCTTCCGCGTTACAACTCCGGTTACATAGCCAGCTATGCGCCCTACGTTGTGTCTTGAAGACAAACAAAAATCCTGCGCAATCTGGTGGGTTATTTATTGCGAGTTGCCTTACTCACTATTCAATCCCTTATGCACAAACTGAGCGATCAACTGATTTATCTAGGTTTATTCAGCATTACAGCGATAAAACAGGCCATATTCAATGTGCAGATAATCCGGGGTGAGCGGAACCTGAGTCAGGATCAATTGATTTTCAACGGATTTTTAAGTGTAGAGAGAATTCCAGTTACAACGGCTGGACAGGGGCTGAATACAATCCGTTGAAAAGCATAATCCAGAGTCTTGATTGGCTGCGTCAATACGGCTAAGCCGTCAATTTCACAAATTTTTGATACAAGGTATCATGATTTTCGGCATTGGCGGCATCTTTATCAATGCAATCGACCGGACAAACCTCAATACACTGTGGCAAGTCATGGTGACCTACGCATTCGGTACATAAATCTGGGTTTATTTCGTAAATTTCTTCGCCCTGATATATAGCACCATTAGGACATTCCGGCTCACAGACATCACAATTAATACATTCATCATCAATCTTTAATGACATGTTGACTCCTTAAGAAAATTTTTCATGTAATTGTTTTTCCACACATTCAGGAACAAAACTGGAAACATCTCCCTTCAGTTTTGCAATTTCTCTGATCATGCTGGAAGAAATAAATTCATATTGCTCAGCTGGAGTCAAAAATACAGTTTCCAGCTCCGGTGATAAACGACGATTCATCCCAGCCAATTGAAATTCATACTCAAAATCTGACACCGCGCGTAATCCTCTTAATACAACAGCGGCACCCTGCTCCTTAGCACAATCCACTAATAAATTACTAAAGCCGATAATACTGACATTGTGAAATTGAGTGGTGACTTCAGTTACCAAAGCAACACGTTCTTCAAGAGAAAATAAAGGTGCTTTTCCTTGATTGGCGGCAACGGCAACAATGACTTTTTCAAACAATCTGGATGCCCGTGCGATAATGTCCAAGTGTCCATCGGTAATAGGATCGAATGTCCCTGGGTATATAGCTGTAGTATTCAAATAAATCTTCGCTTTTTAATAAATCGCAGAATTTAACATAGAACTTAAGGCTGAGCAGTTACCAGCTAAAGAATGGATAACAAAGATTATTTTTTGGGTTTATTAGCCAGTTTTTTATTCAACTGGGCATAATCAGATTTCAATTTTAAAATCTGTAGTAAAGCGGCTAAATAACCAATCACGATACCGGCAAATAATCCTATGGTCAGGATTATTGTTAAAGGTAAATTCAGGGAAGTAAATCCCAGGTGTATTTGTACTAAATGGAAATTCTGTACTGAAAAAATCACAGCTATAAGAAAAATACTTATAAATAAAATGAATGCAACTATTTTCATTACTAACTGTAAATTAATGCGTTATTTAAACTAATCAATTATTCTACTTTTTCCACGAGAAGCATCTACTCTATCTCGCAATTCTTTCCCTGGCTTAAAATGTGGAACATACTTAGCCGTTAAAGAAACTGCTTCTCCTGTTTTTGGGTTCCGCCCCATACGCGGTGCCCGATGATGTAATGAGAAACTGCCAAAGCCTCTGATCTCAATTCTATCACCCGATGCCAGGGTTTCACTCATTTGTTCAATAACACAATTCACAGCCAGCTCGACATCTTTAAATACAAGATGAGGGAGTTGCCCAGCTAAAGCTTCAATTAGTTCTGATTTTGTCACATTTTTTCCTCAAAAAAAGAGGGCATCATACAAAGATAACCCCCCCCTTTAATAATATTTTATTTTTCCAGTTGTTTAAAAAGATCACCTAAAGTCGCTGAACCCGCATTAGCCTTTTGGGAAAAATCTTTTAAAGCACCTGCTTCTTCGTCATTATCTTTCGCTTTGATTGATAATGAAATAGATTTGGTCTTTTTATCAACACCGACAAATTTCGCTTCAATGGCTTCACCTTCTTTTAATAAGGTACGCGCATCTTCAACACGATCACGTTGTATTTCCGAGGCGCGAATATAACCTTCTATATTCTCAGCTAATTCTACCACAGCCCCTTTAGCATCTACTGATTTGACAGTCCCCTTAACCAGGCTTCCTTTCTCATGCAACGCAATATAGTTTTGGAATGGATCCTGTTCTAATTGTTTAATCCCTAAAGAAATACGTTCGCGTTCTGAATCAACCGCAATGATAATGGTTTCTACTTCGTCACCACGCTTATATTGACGAATTGCTTCATCATCATTTTCATTCCAGGTAATATCAGAAGTATGAACCAGACCATCAATACCGCCTTCCAGTCCAATAAAGACGCCAAAGTCAGTGATTGATTTGATTTTTCCGGTAATTTTATCACCTTTGTTATGAGTCGCTGCAAACTCATCCCAGGGATTAGTACAGCACTGTTTCATACCCAAAGAAATACGACGACGTTCTTCGTCAATTTCCAGAACCATGACTTCAACTTCATCACCTAATTGAACTACTTTAGATGGGTTAACATTTTTGTTGGTCCAATCCATTTCAGAAACGTGAACCAAACCTTCAACGCCTTCCTCAATTTCTACAAAACAACCGTAATCAGTTAAGTTATTGACTTTACCTTTAACACGTGTAGCAGCGGGATAGCGATCTGCAATAGCTTTCCAGGGATCTTCACCCATTTGTTTCATACCTAATGAAACACGGGTTTTTTCTTTGTCAAACTTAAGCACTTTTACTTCAATTTCCTGACCAATTTCAACACATTCAGAAGGATGACGCACACGACGCCATGCCATATCAGTAATATGTAATAATCCATCGACGCCGCCTAAATCAATAAATGCACCGTAATCTGTCAAGTTCTTAACAATACCTTTAACCGTTGCACCGTCTTCCAGTGTTTTCAATAATTCTTCTCTTTCTGCGCTGTACTCTTTTTCTACTACAGCACGACGAGATAAAACCACATTATTACGTTTTTGGTCAATTTTAATGACTTTAAATTCAAGATCGCGACCTTCAAGGAAAGTAGTATCTCTAATCGGACGTACATCGACTAATGAACCGGGTAAAAAGGCACGTAAGGCACCGACAGCAACGGTAAAACCGCCACGTACTTTACCGTTAATACGACCGACAATAGTTTCTTCACCTTCAAAGGCTTTTTCAAGCTCACCCCAGGCTCTATTTTTCTTGGCTTTATCGCGGGAAAGCAGTGTTGACCCCAAGCCATCTTCAAATAAATCCAGTGCTACTTCAATTTCATCACCGACTTCAACTTCCAGGTCTCCGTCAGCATTTAGAAATTGCCATTTTGGAATAACACCTTCTGATTTTGCCTGTGCACTGACAGTCACAAAATCATTATCGATATCAACTACAACACCAATTAACATAGCACCAGGACGCATTTCCACCCGGACTAAACTTTCTTCAAATAATTCAGCAAAGCTCTCGCTCATTCTATTTTTTCCCGCACTTGTTTAAAAACCGCTCAATCTATAAATTTTAGTTTAGCAGTCAACAAGTTCTTACATTAAAGTTAAAATTAAAGTCATTAATATTTCTTGCGAAAGCTATAATGACCACCAAAAACAGGCTTGCCAGGATCAATTCCTAACGAACCCAATCTAACACTTCTTGTATTACCTGTTCTAAAGATAATTCAGAAGAATCTATATAAAGGGCATCCTCTGCCTTTTTTAAAGGGGCAGTTGCTCGCTGTTGATCTCTGCGATCACGAGACTCAATCTCTTTAGTTATCTTTAATAGGTTAGCATTAATTCCTTTCTCTATCAACTGTTTATATCGTCTTTTCCCTCTTTCTTCAGCACTGGCGGTTAAATAGACCTTTTTTTCCGCATCCTGAAAAACCACAGTCCCCATATCTCTGCCATCGGCCACTAAGCCGGAGCCTTTTTTAAAATCCTGCTGTTTTTGTAGCAATACGGCTCTTACCTCAGGATATGCGGCAATAATAGACGCTGTATTTCCAGTAGCTTCATCTGCTAACTCTAAGGTAATATCCACTCCATCCAGTTTTACAATTAATTCAGCAGCACACTCGAACTCTAACAGCATTGCTTGCGCGGCTTTAACTATTTCAGCTACGTTTGCAATATCTATTTTTTGCTTAATTGTAGCAATCGCTAAAGATCGGTAAATTGAACCACTATCCAGATAAGCCCAGCCCAGTTGCATGGCAACCGCTCTACTGACTGTTCCTTTGCCCGCCCCGCTTGGGCCATCAATGGTTAAAACAGGGGTATTCATGTTAACTTTAAGCCTAGTTGAGTGGCTAAATCACGAAATTCAGGAAAT
>CAZDMC010000210.1:0-4445 GCA_964506335.1 uncultured Methylomarinum sp.
ATTAATAGGTTGTAGTAATTGAGCCTGGAGTAGCTCACTAGCTCTGGCAATTCTAAAGCGAGGTTGACCAATATACGAGTCAGAGAGAAAGCGATGGGCGGAATGGTTGGTGGAATCTAAATTCAATGCATCCCAAGAGTGTTTTAAAGCGACTCGACCAAAACCAAGGTCTTGATAAATACGCGAAAGATTAGCAGACCTTGCCGCTGCATCTTCATCCAGTAACAATTTTGAGCGATAAACCCCTCGGTTATCATTTAACGCAATGGCTTTTTGCATATCATGCAAAGCTTCTACGGGTCGATTAGTGGTTTGCTTGCGTATGGCATCATAAAACCATGGGGTTGGGTCGTTGGGATCCATTTCTTTGGCTAATGCCAATTCTGTGGCGGCATAGTCGTTATTGCGTAGTTCATAATAGGCTTTACCTAGATAACTACGCATAATGGCATTATCAGGTGCCAGGCTGACCGCCGTTTCTAAATCAGCTGCGCCTTGTTCGACATTGCCTTTTCTGATTTTACTTAACCCTAAGCCTAATCGCGCCAAGGGATCCGCTGAATTTAAAGAAATAGCGTGATTAAATGCATTTTTTGCCCGATCAATATCAACTTCTGCAAGATAGGCAAATCCAAGTATGGTATGGGTACGCGCCAGTTTTGGGTTGAGTTCCATGGCTTTTTTTGCTGATCTTAGTGCATCGCTACGTTCACCGCTTGATAATTGCAATTCGGAAAGCCTTGCCCAGGCCAGTGAATTATTAGGTGATAAGCGTACCGCCTTTTGCGTAGCTTCCACAGCAGCCTCAATGTTAAAGTTGGCTTGATAAGCGTAGGATAATGCGATTTGTGCAACCGCAGATTCTGGATTAAGTGTAGCTGCTTTTTGCGCTATGTCCAGTGCTTTATGCTGTTTGTTTTTAGTCACTGCTATGATTGACTGCAGGGCAAAAGCATAGCTATTATCAGGTTCAAGGGTCTGTATTTTATCAATGCTCTGTAATGCTTCATCAACACTACCTACCGTTAACAACAAAGAAGATTTGAGTGCCAGGAAATCGGTGTTTTTTGCTGCCTCTTCAATATTTTTCAGGTGGCTCAGCGCTTGAAAAGTATCACCTTGTTGATAGGCCAAAATGGCTGTTTGCAAATCAACTGCATGAGGGGATTTAAAGTTATTATAATCAATAATGGCTGGATAATATAAAGCCCATTGCACCGCATCTTCGGGGCGAATAATTAATGGCTGAACATGCGGTGGCTGATTCTGGCTAGCAATACCTGTATGGCCTTTTTTAATCAGTATTTCCCCCTGTTGATTATTGGCCGCTACCTGGCCATCAAATACACTGATTTTTGTATATTGATCTGTCACCGTCACTAAAAACTCAGTCCCTTCATGTACCGCATTAATAAAAGGGGTGTGAATATTTAAGTTTTGTGACTGTCTGCTCCGAAAAAAAGCAGCACCTTGAATCAGGTTTAAATACCAGGATGGCGTTTGTTTCTCAGCGGTTAAAAAAGTCAGTGTGGTATTCTGATCCAGAGTTGCTCTGGATTCATTACTTAAAAACAAAGTCACCCGGCTATTTCTTGCGGTGCGAATTTTGTCGCCACGGCAAAATGTCTGATCTTTTACGGTGGGTTGCCATAGATTATTTTCAGCAAATTGGCTATCTACTTTTCCCTGCATAGAAATAATTTTTGCCAGCCATTGCGAACAATTTTGAGACGATGCTGCGGCGCCCAAAGGCGTTAGCGTTAGCACAAACACTAAAATTGAGAGGCAAAGACATTTAATATTCTGATGCATAATATTCAATTGCAACCGTATCATAAAAACCGTAAGAACAGCTTTTTTTGTTAGAGTTATTCTATGCGTATCTGGTCTTGAAAAGCAAGTGGACTGGTAATATTACCAATTTTAATGACAGAAGTTGTATTACTGTCCTGTTGTATGGTCGATAAATGCAAGTTTTGTTTTAGGTAACTGATATAGAAACGAGTGGGGCCATCACCGGGTGAGACACGTTCTAAAGCAAGCCAGACCGCTAATGCTTTTGACCATTGTTGCTGCTGAAAAAACTTTAATCCTTTTGAAAATTCAATATCAAGATAAGTAAACTGAGGATGGCTTCGACCTGATATTTCAGCAATCAATTGATGAATATGAATAGCCTGGCTTTTTCCTTTTAGGATAAAAAAACCCAATTCACGCGCATAAAACCCGTTAAGTTGATGGATGACTTCTGCAGACACCAGTATTTGCGTGCCTAATATTTTATTGAGACCTTCGATTCGTGTCGCGGTATTGACCGTATCACCCACTGCCCGATATTCAAAATGATCCATAGTACCGACATTGCCTAATCGCATTTCGCCAAAATGCAGGCCCAGACGAGTCGGCAATTGATAAGGCTGGGAAGCATTAAACTGATGAATAGCTTTGATGATTTTTAAAGCAGCATGGCAGGCATTTGCTCTGATTTTAAGAGTCTGTGCTGGATGCGCCCAAATAGCCAGCATAGCATCACCAATGACATCAGAAATAATACCTTTTTGCTGCTTTACCTGAGGAAACATGACCCCATAATAAGTATTCATCAAATCACTCAAATCAAGAGGATTCATGGTTTCTGATAAGGTGGTGTATTGACCTGCATCTGTTGCCATGCAAACGCCTTGCATGAGTTCACCATACCTGCTTATTACATTTATATCTCGCTGATCAACGGCATGATTGACTACATCATCGGGCAAATACAGGCTGAATGCCTTATGCATGTTTTGATGCTCACGTTTTCTCTTTTTATAATTGACTACAGAGGCAATGACTAAAACCAGTGGCATTTGAATCATAATCGGAATAATCAGTGGCAACCACAGAAATGTGTTTGAGAACTGGCTATGTGCAAATATTATATAGCCTATGCTGATGCTAATAATTAAACTGATGGCCAGTTTATAGGCCAGGAGTCGACAGATAATGCTGAGAATAACACCCCAGCTAAATATCAGAAAGAACTGCTGTTGCTGATTTAAAGAATGTATCCAGTTATGGTTAATAAGATTGGCTACCGCTGTGGCTGCAATTTCTATTGGGCTTGTTGTGTCACCAAAATCGCTGGAAAAAACCGTGTAGAGACCTTGGCTTCTTTCTGGTTCTATATCTTCAGAGTAGCCCAGTAAAACGATTTTATTATGAAATGTTTCTGGATTAATAATATCACTGACTAAAGCCTGATAAAAAGGAATCGTCGTTATTGTTCCAGCTTTACCGTAATGGTTAAAATAAAGACTGTTTGAACCGTTCAAAAAAGTCAGCCATGAATGTAATAGCCGGGTCTTGTCGATAGAAAAACTGGAATCATTTAATAACTGAATCAGCTGTTCGCGTATATTGTCATTATAGCTAATCTCATTTTGTATTTTTTGAAGGGTCTTCATGTTAAAAGATTTAACTGTTTTTAACTGTTCAACTGTAGCGAATATCGAACTATTGATAGGCGGATTGAGCTGATAAAGTAACTGCAAAATTTCTGAATAAAGCTGTTTAAACACATAATACTGAAAAATAGTACCTGGAAAAGTAGCAATGCCTCCCGCACTTTTTTTATGTGTCCAGAATTGTTTAACAGTTGAAGCGGTTTTTGGTAATGGAAAGGGCGCAGTGTCTAATGCTGCTTGTTGCAGAATTGGGATGGGGTTAATGATTCGTTCGTAACTAAAGGCATTTAATGGGTTGGTCGATGCAATAACATTTCGTTTTAAATAATTGCTCAATATAATATTTTTATTTTTAGCGATGGCTTGAGCTAATAAAAGGTCATTTTCAGCTTCCCGTTTTTCGTTAAAGGTAATATTAATACCTATGAGCGCAGGTTTTTGCTGGTTTATTTTTTCAATTAATCGAGCATAGTAAGTACGAGGCCACTTTTCCGGATCATCCGGTAAATGTAAAATTTCTGCAGAAATTTTATCAATGCTGACAATAACGACTTTATCGGGTGCTGTCATTGCTCCCCTGGCTTTAAACAGCCATGACAAGCCAAGGTTTTCCTCCAGACTGATCGCTAATGGTGTCAGGCTATAAATAGCGCCAATAAGGCCAATCAACAAAATTAATAAGCAAGAATTACAAGTTTTAATAAAAACATTCATGACCTAATAACTATTGAAAATGATCAAAACTCTGGTTTGCATTGAGAGAAGATTTAGTGTTACAAGTTAATTTTTTACAAGGGTTACTTAAGGCATCCGCATGAGATCAATTTCACCCGGGAATTTTCTAAAAACAAATTAAATATTATAGTTCAGCTAGTCATGTTTGCGTATGCTTATCCATTATTTGTTTTAGTTTACTATTTATCTCATATTGCACTGGGCTATAGGAGCGAGACTTTAATAATACTGCATTCTTTTCTATGTGGAAAAAAAATTGCAATT
>CAZDMC010000211.1:0-4386 GCA_964506335.1 uncultured Methylomarinum sp.
AGACTTTACTATGGCTTATGCACAAGTGTAAGCGGTCAACTGATTTATCTAGGGTTATCTGGCTAGAGTCAAAGGCTGACCTTGATATTCACCTGTTAAGGTCTTTAAAAACAAGACGATTTTTTCCACATCGTCTGGGTTATTAGTAGCACCCAATTGATAACGCAGCTTTATCTGAACAGCTTCCGATAAACTATTAACAGAACCATCATGAAAATAAGGTGCTGTTAAAGCAATATTTCTTAAACTGGGTACTTTAAAAACAAAGCGGTCTTTTTCCTTTTTAGTCACTGTAAAACGGCCTAAATCAGCTTCGCTATATAATTCTTTTGATTTTAAATAATCAACATGCAGCCCAACTTTTTGATACATTCCCCCTCCAATAGCTGGTCCTTGATGGCAAGAAACACATCCGTACTGTTTAAATAAGGCATAACCTTTCCGTTCATCTTCAGATAAAACATTTTCCTGACCTCGTAAAAACTGGTCAAAGCGGCTATTAGGTGTCAACAGCGATTCTTCAAAGCGAATAATAGCGAGTTTTATGGTTTCTGCTGTGAGTCCTTGCCGATAAATTTGGCTGAATAAATTGAGGTAAAAATCATCCTTACTTAGTTTGCCAACAATTTCAGCCCAGCTACTTGCCATTTCTACTGGATTATGAATGGGCTCCTCTATTTGTTCAAATAAATCAGCAGCCCGGCCATTCCAGAATTGTCGAAAATTGAGGCTGACATTAAATAGTGTGGGCGAATTAATACTGCCTTTTTGACTATTAACACCTGTTGAAAATTTTTGCCCATCAGCACCGCCAAAATGCTTTAAAGAATGGCAACTGGCACAAGACAACTGATTACCTTTTGATAAACGCACATCATTAAAGAGTATGCGCCCTAATTCAACCTCCTCTGGATTGTTGATAACGGGTATTGGAATGGCTGAGATAGGTTCTGAAAGTGGTGATAATGCCTTATCTGTCAATAGATAGAAAACAAGCACGATAGCAACCAGACAAAGAAAAAATTTCATTTTATTTTATGAGCTTGAGGTGATTTTTGTTTGTTAAGAAGCGAGGGTTTTCGGAAATATGGCTGATTTTACCGCTTTTGCAGCCGATTTATTTTTAACCAGGCAGCTTTCTAAGTTTAGTAGAATAATTTCAAGTTATTTAATTCAGTATCCTTTAAAATAACCCCTTTACAGCCCTCATTAAACCTCATGGTAAAAATAGGTAAATTTAACTCGCTAAAAATCATCAAACAGTATGCAAAAGATATTTATCTTGATGGTGGTGACTCGGTAGAAATCTTATTGGCAAAAACCGATGCATCTGAACAATATACGCTGGGTGATCTGCTTAATGTTTTTGTTTATGGTGACATAAAAGATGGCTTACAGGCGACCACGCAGATTCCTTATGCCCAGCTTGATGATGTAGCCTGGTTAAAAGTGAAAGAAGTAAACAATACCGGTGCTTTTTTAGACTGGGGATTGGCTAAAGATTTATTATTGCCCTATAGTGAACAAACACAGAAAGTAGTTGAGGGGCGTTCCTGTCTGGTCAAGCTGTTTATAGATGAAAGCAACCGGATAACCGCATCCATGTTACTGGATGATTTTATTCAAGAAGAAGCTTTCTATTTTAAAGAAGGTCAAAAAGTTGATTTAGTCATTGCCGATGAAACAGATTTAGGTAGAAAAGCCATTGTTAATAATGAATTCTGGGGCGTTCTGTATAAAAATGAAATTTTTCAGCGCTTAAGAAAAGGTCAAAAAACTACAGGCTTTATTAAAAAAATAAGAGATGATAATAAGCTGGATTTAGTGCTTCAAATGGCCAAATATGCTGATAAAGTGGATTCTGTAACAGAAAAAATTCTGGCAAAACTGCAATCACAAGGCGGTGTCATCCTTATTAATGACAAGAGTCATCCTGATGAGATATACAAAGCCTTTGGGGTCAGTAAAAAAGTGTTTAAACAATCCATTGGCGGCTTGTATAAAAAACACATCATTGCTATTGATAACACCGGGATTAGTTTGCTGGATAAAGAAAGTTAGGAATGGGAAATAAATAACCAACACATTTGCTGATCATGGGAACACAGGAAAATTACGAACAAATACCGTTAAAGGATTTTACCGAAAAAGCCTATCTGGATTATTCCATGTACGTTATTTTAGACCGGGCATTACCGCATATTGGTGATGGTTTAAAACCGGTACAAAGACGTATTATTTATGCCATGTCTGAACTGGGCTTAAATGCCCTGGCCAAGTTTAAAAAATCAGCCCGAACAGTAGGCGATGTTTTGGGTAAATATCATCCGCATGGTGATTCTGCCTGTTATGAAGCCATGGTATTAATGGCACAGAATTTTTCTTATCGCTATCCCTTAATTGATGGTCAGGGAAACTGGGGATCTTCAGATGACCCTAAATCTTTTGCCGCGATGCGTTATACCGAATCACGATTAACCGCCTACGCGCAAACTCTATTAAGTGAATTAGGGCAAGGCACGGTTGACTGGACTGATAATTTTGATGGCACCTTAAAAGAGCCCGTTCTGCTACCTGCCAGATTACCTAATATATTGCTCAATGGCACCATGGGAATTGCGGTAGGGATGGCAACAGATATTCCACCGCATAATTTACGCGAGGTGGTGAGCGCCTGTATTCATCTGTTAGATGAACCCGAAACAAGCCTGGAAACACTATTAAGTTATATCAAAGGGCCTGATTATCCTACCTCGGCGGAAATTATTAGTTCAACGGAAGATATTAATAAAATGTATGTCACCGGTAACGGTTCGATAAAAATGCGTGCCAAATATGAAATAGAAGAGCATAACGTAGTGATAACCGCGTTGCCACATCAAGTTTCTGGCGCAAAATTACTGGAACAGATTGCAGCCCAGATGCTGGCTAAAAAACTACCGATGATTGAAGATTTAAGGGATGAGTCAGACCATGAAAATCCAACACGGCTGGTGATTATTCCCAAATCAAAACGTATGGATGTGGAAACCGTGATGTCTCATTTATTTGCCACCACAGAGCTGGAAAAGAATTTCCGGGTCAATATGAATATGATTGGTCTTAATGGCAAACCGGTGGTTAAAAATCTACGCGATATTCTGCAAGAATGGCTGGTTTTTAGAACAGAAACCGTGCGTAGACGATTGCAATATCGACTGGATAAAGTCATTGCCAGATTGCATATATTGGAAGGCTTGTTAATTGCTTTTTTAAATATTGATGAAGTCATTGCCATCATCAGAGAGAACGATAAGCCAAAGCCTGTTTTAATGACACACTTTGCCATATCAGATGTACAAGCAGAAGCAATTTTAGAGCTAAAACTAAGACATCTTGCCAAACTGGAAGAAATGAAAATCCGGGGCGAACAAGATGATCTTGAAAAAGAACGTCAAGCACTGGAAAAAACATTAGGCTCTAAACGCTTGCTCAACCGATTAATTAAAACAGAATTACAAAGAGATGCCGAAAAATATGGCGATAATAGACGCTCGCCTATTGTTGCCAGAACAGCCTCACAAATTCTGGACACTACAGAACTGATCAGCAATGAACCGCTAACCATTATTTTGTCACAAAAAGGCTGGGTACGCGCAGCAAAAGGACATGATATTGAGGTGTTAGGTTTAAATTACCGTTCCGGTGATAAATACCTGGATTCTGCCAAGGGCCGATCAACACAGCCTGCTTATATTCTGGATTCAACCGGGCGCGTTTATAATACATCTTGCCATGATTTACCTTCAGCGCGTAGCCAGGGCGAACCGTTAACCGGGCGCTTAAAACCACCCGCTGGCTCCTTGTTTACCCATGTTTTTGCAGGTCAAGCTGATGACTGGTATTTATTAGTCAGCAATACCGGTTATGGCTTTAGAGTACAACTTAAAGATCTGCAAAGTAAAAACAAGGCAGGAAAAGCAGCGATTTCTTTGCCTGTGGGAGCAAAATCTTTAGCACCTGCATTGATTAGTAATAATTCTGATTGTGTGGCAGTAGCTACTTTGCAAGGGCGATTATTGATTTTTCCTGTTCTGGAATTACCTGCTTTATCAAAAGGTAAGGGGAACAAATTGATACAAATTAAACAGGCAGATTTTAGTTCAGATAAAGATGAGGTCGTTGCGGTTTGTTTAATTACAGCAGGAAATGAACTTAAAATTTTATCAGGGAAAAGACATCTTAACCTGAAAACAGCAGATATAGCCGCATATTCAGGAATCAGAGCAAAACGTGGCTCGGCATTGCCTAGAGGCTTTCAGCGCGTTGACGCGATAGTGAGTAAAAACAGTCTCTAGGAGGCTGTCCGAGAATAGAAAGTCTACTGCGGAAAAGCTGATTTTGGCC
>CAZDMC010000212.1:0-4376 GCA_964506335.1 uncultured Methylomarinum sp.
ATATGTTTGTAGCCGGATCCGCTATTTTTAGCCAGCCTGATTATAAAAAAGTGATCGATGATATGCGTGCTGAAATGGCGAAAGTATAATATATTTGTGATGTTTACCTTTAAATCTTAGGTAAACGCTATGAAAACCTCCTCGGTATAGACGAGGAGGTTTATCTATAATTAAAACTACCAGTTATAACTCAAGGTTGCATAAACATTTCGTCCCTGTGATGCCACGCGACCATTTGCGCGATTATGCAGCTGATAACCGCCTAAATGATCAAAATGTTTGCTGTCCAGCACATTTTCGATACCGGTACCAATAGTCACTCCTTGATAAGGCTGATAATGGCCTCGTAAATTCAGCAACATATAGCCTTTGGTTTTTAGCTCGTTTCCTACACCATCTCTGTAACCAATAACATCACCCTGATCTGCATAAAAAACGCCTTCAATAGCACCCATCCAGCCAGTCTGTTCATAAGTTAGCTGGGCACGTCCATTTAACGGTGCAATACGATACAAATCATCATCGCTGGTCGGTGAATTCACTCTCATGCCTCTCACATAATTTAGACCTGCATCAATTCTCCAGTTATCGCTAAGGGTGTAACCTGCTTCCAGATCCACACCAAATAATTGTGCTTGAACATTGCTGAATTCTAATATACTTGGACCTCCTACTTGATTTGTATCTGCTAATTGTGCCCTGGCTGTTCTCGATCCTTGAATATAGTCATCAACATAATGATAGAAAAACCGAGGGGCAATATAAGCATGCTCATTATGCCAATCAAATGCCAAATCAAATTGATAAGCTGTTTCATGCTCCAGCTCCAGATTACCTAAATAAGTATTGCCATCTGCCAAACCACCTACTGCGGATAATTGGGTGAACAAATATAACTCCTGATAGGTGGGCGCTCTATTTTTTCGAGCAAAACCTACTTCAACATCAAGTTCTGTAGAAAGTGCATAACGAAAGATGGCGGTTAAATCCACTTCATTAAAATTACGTTTTCTGTCTTCGGCATTAAAGGCATCTCTGTCTCTACCTACTCGAGCCCCGAGTCCCATACTTAAGGGATTAGGGATAGGCATCCCTCCAGAAACATCGCCTGCATTCATCCATGTATGGGTATATCTGGCTCCTAATTCTAAAGATAAGTCTTCGGAAATATCACCTTGCCATTCTGTAAAAAAGCTATAGCGATCTCGTTCAACATCATTAAATGCATTAATTTGCACAGTGTTTCCAGACATCATCATTCCAGAGGTAAATGTACGGGATATTAACGCATCATGATTAGAATGGTCACCATTAGCACCTACTGTCAAATCTCCGTCAAATAAAGGCAGTGTTAACGCAAGGTCAACCCCACCTGCTTCAACCCGGGTACGATTAGTAATTAAGTCTCTTGCTGCCGTTCCTCCATCACGAAATATACCATTGCTCATATTGTGACGCATTTTTTGATAAAAAATATTGGTTTTTAACTGATAGCCTTCAGCAAAATTCCAGCTATAGTTAGCATCATATAAACCACCTCTCACATAATCAATGTCCATCGGTAAAGCTGGCGTACCGGTATGTCCAGTATTATTGTTACTATAATTTATACCAAACTGATGGTCTTCACGTTGATGAGCATAGCCCGCTGTAAACACTTCACGATCATACTGACTGGGCTGTTGTTTTTGATTATTCTTA
This sequence comes from uncultured Methylomarinum sp., assembly GCA_964506335.1. Taxonomy (GTDB): domain Bacteria; phylum Pseudomonadota; class Gammaproteobacteria; order Methylococcales; family Methylomonadaceae; genus QPIN01. The sequence continues at coordinate 1,702 of CAZDMC010000212.1, forward strand.
ATTCGATAATCACGGCCTTGTTCTTTGCTACCGCTCAAATAAATTTTATGATTTTGATTGGCTACTGAACCTAAAAGCGAACCAAAATAGCCATCTTCTACTGAGCTATAACCGATAGCTGCATTACCGTGAGTCACTATATTTTCATCTTCTGAAAAATCACCTTTTCTGGATTTCACATGCATTGATCCACCAAACGACTCAATGCCGCTACTCACAGGAGCAATACCTCTATGAACAACCAAAGAATCTGTAAGAGCTGCAGGGATATGGCTCAATGGAGGATCCATACTATTCGGCCCCACTTCTTTCATATTGGCACCATCTATTGATATATTGATGCGATTTCCAAACATCCCTCGATAGGATGCAATCCCTGTTAAAGGTCCGTTACGATTAACATTGGCTCCTGGTACCCTTTTTAATAATGAAGCGGTATCTTTTAAACCTGATGAACCCGGTGCGGCACCAAAAGTACCTGCACGCATAGTACTACCCTCTACAACAATAGTCGGTAATTGCTCATGATCTGCTAACACCGGCCAGGAAATGACTAAAGTACTAGCAACAGCTAGGCATATTTTTGCTTTCAATGCACCCTCTCCATAAATTTATTTTGTTTAAAAGTTAAGACAGTAGCATATTATATGCCACAATTTCTTGTTTTTAAACAACAAACACATATCTTTATCTTGCCCCATATATTAATTAAACTATGTTATATGCCGCACTATTTTGGGGGATATGACACATTTTTTGTTACTTTTTTGCGATACAAATAATCTGGATGAATATAATTTTATCTTCTTTTAATTCTCCCAATTACTATTAATTATGCTACTGTTCACTTCCTATGGAATTTCATCTTACCTTTACCACCTCTTATCTTGCTGCTTTTGCAATGGGACTGTTCAGCAGCATTCACTGCATTGGCATGTGTGGCTCTATTATTGGCACATTGACGCTCAGTCTGAAATCTGAAATTAGAAGTAACAAAGCAAAGCTGTTCCAATTTGTACTCAATTACAATATGGGACGTATTTTTAGCTATACTATTGCAGGCGGTCTGGCTGGATTGGCTCAAACTCTCATTACCCTGCCTTTTGCAGAAGAATTTGGACATAGAGCATTACAGCTATTCTCAGCATTAATCATGATGTCTGCAGGGCTTTATATTGCAGGCTGGTTTCCTCGGTTTGCCTATATAGAAAAAACAGGCGCTCATTTATGGAAATTAATAGAACCTTACGGACGACGGCTTATTCCTGTTGAAACACGCTTACAGGCCTTGTTATTTGGCATGGTCTGGGGCTGGTTGCCTTGTGGGCTGGTCTATGCGGCACTGGCGTTAGCAGCAACCAGTGGCGATATTTCAAATAGTTCACTAACCATGCTGGCATTTGGTTTAGGTACTTTACCTGCAGTGCTTGGAGCAGGTATAATGTCCGGTAGTTTGGCCAAGTTAGCAAAAATGCGACGTTTTAAACAGATTGTGGGTCTGCTTTTGGTTTCCATTGCCTTAATTGCTGCTTTTCCTTGGCTAAATCCCTTGCGATTGCAACATATATAGTATTACAAACGAATATTAAGTATAGTTTACCATGAATCATTTTAGTTCAAACATTGGTCAATCCCCAGCATTTGAGTCACTTCTACGCTGTGCAAAAATGGTTGCTGCCACAGATGTCACTGTTTTAATTAAAGGTGAAACCGGTACGGGTAAAGAAATACTGGCTAACGCATTACAAAAAGAGAGTAATCGGGCCGATAAGCCTTTTATCACATTAAATTGTGCGGCATTATCTGAGGGACTGGTAGAATCTGAATTATTTGGTCATAAAAAAGGCGCTTTCACTGGCGCTATTATTAATAAGCAGGGCTTATTCCAGGCTGCTAACGGTGGTACATTATTCTTAGATGAAATCAATTCGTTACCTGTTTCTATTCAAACAAAATTATTACGTGTTCTAGAGTCTGGTGATTGCTTAGCTGTTGGAGAAACAACACCGTATAAAGTTGATGTTCGTATTATTGCCGCTACTAATACCGACCTTAATCAACAAATTGCAGCGAGCAAATTTCGTCAAGATTTATATTTTCGACTCAATATTGTTCCTTTAGAGATTCCTGCCTTGGCTCAAAGAACTGAAGACATAGAAGTACTGGTGAAACACTTTCTTTTACAACTCTCTAGCAAACATTCTCTCAAAGCCCCTAAATTCAGTAAACGAACTTTTAAAGTACTTCATGATTATAACTGGCCAGGGAATATTCGCGAATTACGTAACCTCTGTGAACGTCTCAGTATTCTTTTGGCTGGAAAAATTATCGAACCAGAAAACCTCCCTGAAGAATTTAGTCACTGTACTGATACCACAAACCATGCTACTTTTGTTTTACCACAATCTGGTATACAGCTTGACTCTTTGGAGTCTGAGATGATTCATCAGGCACTGACCAGAACACAGGGAAATCGTAGTAAATCGGCGCGATTGCTGGGGATTTCAAGAGACACCCTGCTTTACCGCATCCAAAAACATGGTTTAGCAACTCATTAAGGACAATGCTCAGTATTTAAGGAGCGAAGATTTCATAAAAAAATCTAAATTACAAGCATCTTAGCCATTGAACGGTTAGATTATCGCCTTTTCCCTGTGCGCGTAAATGCATCATCT
>CAZDMC010000213.1:0-4368 GCA_964506335.1 uncultured Methylomarinum sp.
GAAATCGAATTTTAAAAGGTTTTATGCGTATGGCTGAAGATTCTTTCTAATCAGGAAAGGGACTGTGTTTTTCAGGGCTGACTACTTAATTAATTTCAAGGTCCGTTTAGGAAACTGCTGCTTATCACCTATTTCCGGTGGTAGTTCCAGAGTATCCTTATGGACTGCCTTCATCAATTCAATTAACTTCGCTTCGTGACCTATCTTTTCCTGGAAATCCTCACACTCCCACATTTGATTCAGCATTTGTTTAGCGTGATGATGGATCAATAAGGATACGGCATTAGGTAGATGAGAGTAGCTCTCTTGTATCAAGACCTTTAATTGGTCTATTGAATCCAGATATTCTTTATAATCACGAAATTGTTGTTCAGATTGCGCTTTAAGCATTGCCAAATCTGTTCCTTGCATCTGCTTCATTTTTGCAAGCTCATGTTCGAATTGCGCCTGACGTTTTTTCAGCTCCGCTTGCAAGGACTGTTTTTCCAGAGTCCTGGTTTTTTTTAATGACTGGATTTCGTCTTGCTTCTCCTGCTGCCAGCGCAGATTTTCTGACTTGGCTGAATTAAACAGCCTTGCTAAAAATGAACCTGTATCAGAGCTATTCATTATGGACTGTTTGATTGATTTTTTTGGAACTGTATTGTGAGTGGGACAATTTATGTAACGGAGAGGATAAAGATAAGTTGATATAGATGAGCCTTTCCATATCCAGTTGATTGATACATTGTTTGACAGCTTGTTTAGTGGAATGCTGGATTTCAGGTGTCACACTATTTTGTTTACAACGTAATTTTTTAAGTGTCTCTCTGCCTAAATGACGTAGTTGAATTCTAGTATTAGCATTGTTAAAAGACTGCTGTCGATGTCTGTTTTTTTGCTTGAGCTGATCTTTTTTTCTCTGATAACATTTTTCCAGTGATTGTTTTCTTTGCATAAACTGGAGACTTTGTTTGCGAATGCGCTCTTGTATTGACAAGATGTAGTGTAGTATGTGCACTATTTTTTTGCCCAAATAGGAGATGAATATAGTTACCATTAGACTGCACACGATATAAAAGCCTAACATCAATAAAAGTCCAGCAAGGAATCCTAAAATAGCCATTTTTCAGGAACTAACCGTTGTTACTGCACAATAAAATCCATTTTTCCCCTGTTCCTGTGCTTGCCTTACAGCGTTGTCTGTGCATTGCAAAATTGATTTTATTTGTTGCTGGAAGTTTTCGTCAACGCCACAACTTATGTGGGTAGGATACTCAGCCACACCAACGCTGATTACTGATTCATCGCTAGATATTATTTTCTGATGTAGCACATTGTCACAGATACGTTTAGCAATAATCTCAGCTACATTAATCTTTGAACCGGGTAAAATAATGACAAATGTGGCCGCATCATAACGGGCGACAGAATCAACGGGTAATCTGGTTTCCTGCTTGATTACATCAGCGATTGTTAATACCATTTGTTCAACGCGCTCATTTTCGGCCATTTCTGATAAAGCTTTATAAGCATCCAGACTCACAAACATCAACAAGAAAGGTGAGGATTCGATATTGTATTGCTCGATTTTCTCTTCAAGGACATCCAGAAATTCGGCTCGGGTGGGTAGTTTTGTTAGTGGATCGAGGGTGATAGATTTCTGATCTAATCCCTCTTGTGCTTCCAGCCACAATACATTGATAATGCCAAACGCACAGGCCAGTAATACGCCTAATATCCAGGTGAAATACCACATTTAAATCTCCCTCTTAGTAAGCGGTGTGCTGATTATCTCGAATGGTTTTTACCGTGACTTTACCTCTTAAAATCCGATAAACCCAGCTAGTATATATAATAACAATGGGTAAAAAGATTATTGTTGCCCAGAACAAAACTTTCAGAGTCATATGACTGGAACTGGAATCCCAGATAGTCAGACTGCTATTGGGATGGCTACTGGAAGGCAACAGAAATGGATACATTGAAATTCCGGCCGTTAAAATAACGCCCGCAACGGTTAAACTGCTACAAATAAAACCAAAAACGGGTCGATTAATACGTGAAAATAGTAGTGATAAAAATGTCATTATCATGACCATGACTGGAATTCTGTAAAGCCAGGGAAAAGTAGAATAATTATCCAGCCAGGCGCCACGTTCTGCTTCAACTACTTTCCTCAAAGGGTTGGGTGGAGCACCGTGGTCACCTATCGACACAATTCTGTATCCCTCAAGACCAAAAGCTACCCATAAGCCCGCTATTGCAAATAAAGCCAGAAAGATTGTGGCTGACCAGAAAATGGTTTTTTTACAACGATCTGCAATAACGCCTTCAGTTCGAAGTTGCAGATACATACATCCGTGCATCACTAACATGGACAAGCTGATTAAACCGGCCAATAAACCGAAGGGGTTCAATAACTGCCAAAAACTACCGGTGTAGAAAGAACGTAAATCATTATCGAAATAAAAGGGAACGCCTTGTAACAAATTGCCGAAGGCAATACCAAAGATCAGTGCCGGGAATACACCTGCAACAAACAAGCCCCAGTCCCAGGCATTTCGCCAACGCGGATCGGGTAATTTGCTACGATAATCAAAACCAACTGGCCTTATAAACAAAGTAAACAGGACTAAAAATAAGGCAACATATAAACCTGAAAATAAGGTCGCATAGACCAATGGCCAGGCAGCAAATAAGGCGCCTGCAGCAGTTACAAACCAGACCTGATTGCTTTCCCATGTGGGGCCGACAACATTAAGCAAGACACGTCTTTCTTCATCAGTTTTGCCAATAAAAGGCAATACTGCACCGATGCCTAAATCAAAACCATCCATGATGGCAAAACCAATAAACAGAAGACCGATGAACAGCCACCAGATCACTTTTAGCGTTTCAAAGTCCAGGGTCATGCTGAACCTCCAATTTTTTCAAAATAGTAACGACCCGTATGTAAGGCACTGGGCCCAAGACGAGCATATTTAAACATGAGAAACATTTCAATAACGAACAACAAGGTGTAAAAGGTGATAAATCCTGCCAGACTGAAGTATAGTTCACCTACTGTACGCGATGAGACACTCAAGTGAGTTGGTAATATTTCGGCAATTGTCCAGGGCTGGCGCCCATATTCTGCCACTATCCAGCCCATTTCACTGGCTATCCAGGGTAGAGGGATGGAATATAAGGCTATCCATAATAGCCATCGATATTGCATTACTTTTTTAGCCGAACAGGCATAGAAGGACATAGAAAAAATAAATAGCATACTAAAACCGCAGGCAACCATGATTCGAAAGGTCCAAAACAATACTGCTACATTAGGAATGGTATCTTTAGTGGCTTGTAAAATTTGTTGCTCAGTCGCCTCTGTCACGTTTTCAGTATATCTCTTGAGTAATAAGCCATAGCCTAAATCTTCTTTATAATGATTAAATTGCGATATTGTTTCAGCATCTTTCTGGCCAGATTTTAATTGTTGTAAAAGTCCATAGGCAACCATGCCATTTCTGACTTTTTGTTCGTGTTTCACCAATAAATCTTTAATGCCAATGATCGGCTCATCAACCGATCGTGTCCCAATCAAACCCAGAAGCCAGGGAATTCTAATGGCATGTTCCGTAACCATTTTTTCCTGGTTAGGAAAACCGAAGACAGTAAATGCGGCCGGTGCTTCGACCGTTTCCCATTCTGCTTCTATGGCGGCCAGTTTAGTTTTTTGAACTTCGCCATCGGTATAACCGCTTTCATCTCCCAATACGATCACTGAAACAACACTTGCAAAACCAAAAGCGGCCGCAATAGTAAAAGAGCGAATGGCAAAGGCCGAGTCACGACGCTTCAGCAAATAATAGGCACTGATACCCAGTACAAACATAGCGCCCGTGCAATATCCAGCGGCAACCGTATGCACAAACTTGACTTGTGCGGCTGGATTAAAAATAACCTCGGCAAAACTGGTGACTTCCATGCGCATGGTTTCGAAATTAAATTCTGCTCCCACTGGGTTTTGCATCCAGCCATTGGCAACAAGTATCATTAATGCGGATAAATTAGTCGCAATCGCCAATAGCCATGTGCAGGTCATATGTTGAACTCGACTTAAGCGATCCCAGCCAAAAAAGAACAAACCGACCATGGTAGATTCAAGAAAAAAAGCAACCAAACCTTCTAGGGCTAAAGGAACGCCAAAAATATCACCGACATAGTGAGAATAATAGGCCCAATTAGTGCCAAACTGAAATTCCAGTGCCAGTCCAGTTGTTACTCCCAGCGCAAAGTTAATGCCAAACAATTTACCCCAAAAGCGAGTCATATCCTTATAAATCTGTTTGCCTGTCATGACATAAGTGGATTCCATAATCGCCATGATAAAGGATAAGCCAA
>CAZDMC010000214.1:0-4332 GCA_964506335.1 uncultured Methylomarinum sp.
CAAGTAGTGCAATCGCAACAGAGAGATTTGTTTTTTTCATAAAATTTCCAGGTTAAATCAAGTTCATTAATTACTTGCAAGCAATATTTAGACCAAAACTTAGACAGCTAAAAACATAGGATTACAAGTATATGTAGATATTATAGTACACGTATAAAGAAATTTACAGTGCCTTTTTGCACTTTAAATAGGCCACCCAATAAAGACCTTATTTGTTGCTACAGCACAACGTAATTTACCCTGTACTTTAATATAAGACATTGATTTATTTTAATTTTATCCGTTTTTATTACTGATTGCTTTAAATAAATATAACTGTATTTATCAATGCCAACAATAATAGAATAATTATAAATCTGTTGAAAAACAATGAGTTATATACATTGCGACCCATGCTTGTGCAATTTGTTGTTGTCACGCACCACTTGTGATCACAATTAACTCTGCTTTTGCTGTTTATCCCTGTATATTGATATTCGGTTTATTGGCATAAGTTATGCTTGGTAGCCTTTGTAATTTACAATTATTTCAAGGGGGACATTTATGAAATTAATAACCGCTATAATAAAACCTTTTAAGCTGGATGATGTGCGTGAAACGCTATCAGATCTAGGGGTTTCAGGCATAACAGTAACTGAGGTCAAAGGCTTTGGCCGCCAAAAAGGGCATACCGAACTCTACCGTGGTGCTGAATACGTAGTTGATTTTTTACCTAAAGCTAAAATAGAGGCGGCGGTTCCTGATGGTCTTGTTGAACAAGCGGTAGAGGGTATTTCTAAAGCAGCCAACACAGGAAAAATTGGTGATGGCAAGATTTTTGTTACCAATCTGGAACAAGTTATTCGAATTCGTACGGGTGAAACCGGTGAAGAAGCATTATAAAATAATAATAAAGAGGTGATAAAGTGGAAGCTTTAAATAAATTAGCCGAGCTAAGTTATGCGCTCGACACGTTCTACTTTTTGATGAGTGGAGCATTGGTAATGTGGATGGCAGCGGGTTTTGCCATGCTGGAAGCCGGTTTGGTACGAGCAAAAAATACCACGGAAATTTTAACAAAAAATATAGCTTTATTTGCCATAGCCTGCATTATGTATATGCTATGCGGCTATAACATTATGTATCCTGCTGAGGCGGTTAATAGTGTATGGCCAGGTATTAGCTTTTTATTAGGTGATGATCACACCCAAGAAGCTGTTTTAGCCAGTAAAGGTGAAACATATTACTCCAGCCTTTCAGATTTCTTCTTTCAGGTTGTATTTGTGGCAACCGCCATGTCGATTGTTTCAGGTGCCGTTGCAGAACGCATGAAGTTGTGGGCATTTTTATTCTTCGCCGTGGTGATGACAAGCTTTATCTATCCACTACAAGGCTATTGGAAATGGGGCGGTGGTTTTTTAGATGAACTCGGCTTTCTGGATTTTGCCGGTTCTGGCGTTGTCCATTTATGTGGAGCAACTGCTGCTTTAACAGGGGTAATTTTATTAGGTGCTCGTCAAGGTAAATATGGCGCTAATGGTGAAATCAACCCAATACCCGGTTGTAATATGCCATTGGCAACCTTAGGGACATTTATTTTATGGTTAGGCTGGTTTGGTTTTAATGGTGGTTCAGAATTAAAAATTTCTGATATAGGCGAAGCTAATGCTGTTGCCATGGTTTTTGTAAACACTAATGCGGCTGCAGCTGGCGGTGTTGTAGCTGCACTGGTAACTGCACAACTGATGTTTGGTAAAGCAGATTTATCAATGACGTTAAATGGTGCTCTAGCAGGACTAGTGGCTATAACAGCTGAGCCTTTAACTCCCTCACCTTTACTAGCGACTGGAATTGGTGCAGTGGGTGGCTTGATTGTTGTTTTTTCCATCATTTGTATTGATAAAATAAAAATTGATGATCCTGTAGGCGCTATCTCAGTGCATGGCGTGGTCGGTATCTGGGGCTTGCTAGCTGTTTGCTTTAGTAATCCTGATGCCTCATTGACTGCACAACTTATTGGAATCGTCACTATATTTGGCTTTGTATTTATAGCCAGTTTCATCACCTGGTACATTCTTAAAATGGCTGTGGGTATCCGGGTCAGTGAAGAGGAAGAATATCAAGGTGTTGACTACTCTGAATGCGGCATGGAAGCTTATCCGGAATTTACTGATGCCAGCAAAGGCTAGTGCTCCATCAACATTATATTGATGGAATGCTAGTTATGTAAAAAGTCTTGTATCTACTCAGCGCATTTGAAGCCTGAGGTGTAGCTACAAAGTCTTATTATTAGGATTGAAAAAACGGGTACATTTTGTACTCGTTTTTTTTTGCCTGCCAAAAAATTATTTTACACGCACCAAATTGGGAATGATATTACAGGTATTAATTGTATATTTGCCGATAATTAATTATCATTGCACCACAGCCCCTAACTTGGGTGTCATTAAATCGACCAGGATTAACATGAAATTAATAACAGCAATAATAAAACCTTTCAAGCTGGATGATGTGAGAGAAGCCTTAACTGAAATTGGTATTTCAGGCGTTACGGTAACAGAAGTAAAAGGCTTTGGCCGCCAAAAAGGACATACTGAACTGTACCGAGGCGCCGAATATGTAGTAGATTTTTTGCCTAAAGTGAAACTGGAAATTGCCATTTCTGACGAAATCAAGGATCAGGCAGTGGATACCATCGTTAATGCGGCTAATACCGGAAAAATAGGGGACGGAAAAATATTTATTTCTAACCTGGAGCAAGTAGTAAGAATCAGAACCGGTGAAACAGGAGAAGATGCTCTTTAATTTGTCTGGTTTTTATCAAATAACTGGCAGATAAAATCATACTCAAAAATACAAATTAAAGACGAATAAGCGAATGAATTATAAAAACAATAAAATATTTCTGTTCGGATTGCTGTTGCTGCCTTGAATAGCTAATGCGGCTGAATTAAATCAGGCAAATACAGCCTGGATATTAACCTCAACCGTACTGGTATTATTTATGACATTACCAGGTTTGTCACTCTTTTATGCCGGATTAGTAAGAAGCAAAAACGTATTATCTGTTTTGATGCAGTGTTTTGCTATTACCTGCATCGTTTCAATTATATGGCTGGCTGGAGCCTATAGCTTTATTTTTGCTGATGGCGGTGAATTACAGGCTTTCATTGGTGGCGCTTCAAAAATGTTTATGCTGGATCTGAGAACTGACAGTTTAACCGGTGATATTCCTGAAACTGTATTTTTCATGTTTCAAATGACTTTTGCCATTATTACACCGGCTTTGATAGTAGGTGCTTTTGCAGAAAGAATGAAGTTTTCAGCGATGCTCTGGTTTAGTGCATTATGGCTAATTTTTGTGTACATCCCTGTTTGTCACTGGGTTTGGGGTGGCGGCTGGCTGGCAGAATTGGGTGTTATGGATTTTGCTGGCGGTATTGTTATTCATATTAATGCGGGTGTCGCAGCATTAGTCACTGCACTGGTCATAGGTAATAGAAACGGCTTTCCAACGACAGCAATGCCTCCTCATAATATGACAATGGTTGTAACCGGTGCCGGTATGTTATGGGTCGGATGGTTTGGTTTTAATGCAGGCAGTGCGTTAACTTCTGATGGTTCGGCAGGTATGGCGATGCTGGTCACTCATATTGGTGCAGCAACAGGTTCATTAACCTGGATGTTTATTGAATGGATTAAGTTTGGTAAACCCAGTGTATTAGGTATTGTCACAGGCATGGTCGCTGGTTTAGGCACTATTACACCCGCATCAGGGTTTGTAGGCCCCATCGGAGCATTAGTTATCGGCATGTCGGCAGGTATATTTTGCTTTTTTGCAACTCAATACTTAAAACGAACTTTAAAAATAGATGATTCACTGGATGTTTTTCCAGTACATGGTATAGGCGGTATTACTGGATCATTATTAACCGGTGTATTTGCAGCCAGCAGCATGGGAGGTTTAGGATTACCCGAAGGTGTCTCTATTATCGACCAGGTAAGTATTCAGGCTCTGGCTGTTGTAGTTACAATTTGCTGGTGCGCTGTAATCAGTTATGGGCTTTTGAAAATAATTGATAAAACAATCGGTTTGCGTGTTTCTGAAGATGAAGAGGTTCAGGGTCTGGACATTGTCCTACATGAAGAAACAGGGTATCACGATCTTTAATTTGAATTTATGACAGAGTAAAATCAAGCTGTTCTGCTGCTTTTTACTCTGTTTTTTTCAAAACGATTCGAGGATTGCAACCCTCTGTCCTCACTAATAAAAACCGAGACCCTCTAGGAGGCTGTCCTAGAATAGAAAGTCTACTGCGGAAAAGCTGATTTTGGCCGGATTTCCCGATTTTT
>CAZDMC010000215.1:0-4321 GCA_964506335.1 uncultured Methylomarinum sp.
GAAGACAGACAAAAAGACAAGCAAGGTGGTGGGTTATTTATTGCGAGTTGCCTAAAGACTACCCATCAAAATAATGTTGATGGAACACTAGTTTTATCCTCGATTGTTTCATGCACATTCCTTATCCTTGGTTTTTTTGTATCTGCTCGGAATATTTGGGGCAAAATCATGCTGAATAGTGACCAATTTTTTTATTCTCGAACAGCCTCTAAATGGAGATTATATGTTCAAATATAAAATGTACTTGTTTTTCCCCCTGATTTTAATTTCGGCATTTAGCTATGCCCAATTGCCTGACTTTACCACTATGGTCAAAGAAAATGGACATGCAGTGGTTAATATCAGTACCACTAAAAAAGCTCCTGATCGAATGAAATTACCAAGAAATCACCCTATGCCTAGAGGTGTGCCACCAGAAATGGAAGAACTCTTTCGCCATTTTTTTAAACAACCGGGCGGCGGATTTCAGCCCAGAGAGGCTCAATCATTGGGTTCAGGATTTATTATTTCAGAAGATGGCTACATTTTAACCAATCACCATGTCGTGAACGGTGCAGATGAAATTATTGTTAAGCTCAAGGACAGACGACAATTAGTGGCAAAACTCATAGGCTCAGATGAAAGAACAGATATAGCATTATTACAAGTTGAAGCCAACGGTTTGCCGATTGTTAAAAAAGGCTCATCTAAACAATTGCAAGTAGGTGAATGGGTATTAGCTATTGGCTCTCCTTTTGGTTTCGAACAATCTGTCACCTCAGGGATTGTCAGTGCCAAAGGTCGAAGTTTACCTGGCGGTAACTATATTCCTTTTATCCAGACAGATGTAGCGATTAACCCTGGAAATTCAGGTGGACCTCTGTTTAATATGAAAGGTGAGGTGGTTGGCGTAAATTCTCAAATATATAGTCGTTCTGGCGGCTATATGGGGCTGTCTTTTTCTATCCCAATTGATGTGGCAATGAATATTGTCGAGCAGTTAAAAACCAAAGGCACTGTGTCGCGTGGCTGGCTGGGTGTGCAGATTCAAGATGTGACCAGAGAGTTAGCAGAATCTTTTAATATGGATAAACCCTACGGCGCTCTAATATCAAAAGTTATTGCTGAAAGTCCATCAGAAAAAGCAGGATTACAGATTAGTGATGTCATTGTTGAATTCAATGGCTATGTGGTCGATACATCCGGTGAATTACCCCCTATAGTGGGTATGACTTCAATAGGAAAAAAAGTTAACGTTAAAATTATTCGGGAGGGTCGAAAAAAAAATATCAAGGTGATTGTAGGATTGTTACCGGATGAGGCTGTTTTAGCATCGACAAATGAGCCCAAAAAAGAAGCGAACCAACTGAGTGTAGTGGTGACTGATTTCACTACCGAACATCGTAAGCAAAGAAATTTTCCTAAACAAGGGGTATTGGTAGAAAGTGTGAGTCAGGGTTCTGCATTAAATGCCGGAATTCAAAAAGGTGATGTTATTTTAAGAATTCAGAATAATATTGTTCGTAATGTGGCTGATTTTGATAAAATAGTAGAGAAGCTGCCGCTAGATCAGTCAATTGCTGTTTTAATTCAACGTAGAGGTAGCCCCATCTTTTTAGCTTTAAAAATAGACAAATAATCTGTGGATCAAAAGAACATAAGAAATTTCTCCATCATCGCCCATATAGACCATGGAAAATCAACATTAGCCGATCGCTTTATACAAATTTGTGGAGGACTGACAGATCGAGAAATGGAGGCTCAGGTTCTTGATTCCATGGATATTGAAAAAGAGCGTGGCATTACCATTAAAGCACAAAGTGTGACACTTGATTATAAGGCCAAAAATGGAAAGACTTACCAGTTAAATTTTATTGATACACCAGGACATGTTGATTTTTCTTATGAAGTGTCGCGTTCTCTTGCCGCCTGTGAAGGGGCTTTATTAGTTGTTGATGCCGCTCAAGGAGTAGAAGCGCAAAGTGTTGCAAATTGTTACACGGCTATAGAACAAGGACTTGAAGTCGTTCCTGTGTTAAATAAAATTGATTTGCCTTCAGCAGAACCGGAGCGGGTTATGGCTGAAATTGAAGATGTTATCGGTATTGATGCAGATGAAGCCCTTAAAATCAGTGCCAAAACAGGTTTAGGTATAGCAGGTGTTTTAGAGCAACTGATTGACAAAGTACCGCCTCCTAGTGGGAATAGAAGTGCAGCCTTACAAGCATTAATTATCGACTCCTGGTTTGATAATTATCTGGGTGTTGTCTCTCTGGTTAAAATTGTTAATGGCAGTTTGCGTAAAAAACAAAAATTAATGGTAATGTCCACAGGGAAGACTTATTTGGCTGAAAAAATTGGTATATTTACCCCTAAAGAAAAACAGACAGATGTTTTAAGCGCCGGAGAAGTAGGGTTTCTAGTTGCAGGAATTAAAGATATTTATGGGGCACCTGTGGGTGATACTATCACTTTAGCTGATAATCCTGCCAGCGAAATGTTAGCCGGATTTGAAACGATTCAACCCAGAGTTTTTGCCGGTCTTTATCCGGTGAGTTCTGATGATTATGGCAATATGCGTGAATCATTAGATAAATTGCGCTTAAACGATGCCGCACTTCATTTTGAGCCTGAAACCTCACAAGCATTAGGCTTCGGCTTTCGCTGTGGTTTTCTAGGCATGTTGCACATGGAGATAGTGCAGGAACGCTTGGAACGTGAATACAATATTGATTTAATTACTACGGCACCGACTGTTGTATACGAGGTTGAAGTGCATTCTGGAGAGGTAATCAAGGTGGATAATCCGGCAAAATTACCGGATATTGGAACCATCTCAGAAATAAGAGAACCTATTATTCTAGCCAATATTTTAGTGCCTCATGAATACCTGGGTAGTGTTATTGGTTTGTGTGTTGAAAAACGGGGTGTCCAAAAAAACATGCAGTATCTGGGTAAGCAGGTTTCTTTAAATTATGAGTTACCGATGAGTGAGGTGGTACTGGATTTTTTTGATCGCTTAAAATCAGTGAGCCGGGGTTATGCCTCTTTTGATTACGAATTTGTACGTTTCCAGCAAACACCCTTAGTAAAACTGGATGTTTTAATTAATGGCGATAAAGTCGATGCCTTATCGGTCATAGTACATAAAAATTTAAGCCAGTCACGAGGCCGTGGTCTGGTTGAAAAAATGAAAGAATTGATACCCCGACAAATGTATGAAGTAGCCATTCAGGCTGCGATTGGCTCAAAAGTGATTGCTCGTTCAACCGTTAAAGCCCTGCGAAAAAATGTCACCGCCAAATGTTATGGTGGAGACATTTCCCGTAAGAAAAAATTATTGGAAAAACAAAAAGCGGGTAAAAAACGGATGAAGCAGGTAGGCAGTATTGAAATTCCGCAGGAAGCTTTTCTTGCAGTCTTGCAGGTTAATAAAGAGTAACATTAGTCTAATACACGGCTTTCTCTAACTCATAAATTTCACTACTAAAATACACAAAAAATGGATTACGACTTTTCTTTTTTCCTTGTCGCTGCCAGTTTAGTCACAGGACTCATCTGGGGTGGATACCTTTTATTCTTAAAAATTTCAAAAACTGATGCTGATGATAAAGCAGAACCTTTTTTGGTTGAAACGGCGCATTCTTTTTTTCCTATATTATTCATTGTATTAATATTACGCTCATTTATTGCTGAGCCTTTTCGTATTCCGTCAGGGTCGATGATGCCGACATTATTAATAGGTGACTTTATTTTGGTCAATAAATTCACTTATGGCATTCGCTTGCCGGTCTTGCATACCAAGATAATAGCAGTAGATAAGCCAGAAAGAGGTGATATTGTTGTTTTTCGTTTTCCGAAAAACCCTGAAGTAGATTATATAAAACGAGTAATAGGGATACCCGGAGATAGAGTTGCCTATTATGATAAAAAAATTTATATCAATGGAAAGTTGGCCAAACGCGTATCATTAGGCCGGTATCATGGTGTAGGACAGGGCTCGAACATGAGTGGTGCCAGCCATTTTGTAGAAAATCTTGCAGGAAAAGAGCACGACATTTTAATTAATAAGGGGCAACCTTCGGTAGAAGGTGTTTTTGTTGTCCCTAAAGGACAATACTTTGTGATGGGTGATAATCGCGATAACAGTAATGACAGTCGCTACTGGGGAACAGTGCCAGAACAAAATTTGGTAGGAAAAGCTTTTTTCATCTGGATGAGTTGGGATTGGCAACATAAAGGAATAGGCTTTGATCGTATTGGAACAATTATAAAATAGTCTAAACTTAATTACAGTCACGATAATATCATTTACTGGAGGAACTATGATTTATTCAGCAAA
>CAZDMC010000216.1:0-4317 GCA_964506335.1 uncultured Methylomarinum sp.
CAGGTCTTGCACTTGATAATAACAGTATCATTCTTGTTTTTATCGTTCTATTTTCTGGGTTTTTTAATGAAGAGACTTTTTCTTACATTCTTTATGCAAGCTGCCTAACATTAACATTTTTGAATGTTTCCCAAATTAAAACACCTAAATTATCGGGAAACCCTCGAAATGTTTATATTCTTGCTGGTTATACACTGGGAATTACGGCAATTTATGGCATTCAATTTGTGCAGTAAAAGACCAACGGGGTCACAAACTAATACTGCTTACTTAAGAGATTGTTTCTATATTTTCAACGAGATAGCCTGTATGTTGGGTTAAATTTTTGAACGTAGTGAAAAAACGTAACCCGACAACTCGTTGATTTATTAAAAAAGGTGGGTTACGTTATCGTGCTGCGCTTGATAAGCTAACTCACCGAATCGGTGAGCAATAAAAAACTGAGTAATACAGACTTTACTATGACTTATGCACAAGTGTAAGCGGTCAACTGATTTATCTAGGTTCAAAGGTGTTCGGTGGTTTTTCGGTAGGTGAAAACAAAATGGCGCGCCCGAGACGATTCGAACGTCCGACCTTTGGCTTCGGAGGCCAATACTCTATCCAACTGAGCTACGGGCGCGTAGCGATTTTGAAGGTAAATTATACTAGATTTAGAATGTCCGCTTGATATTTACTTACGATCAAACAACGAATATCCCTTTCCTTGGAAGACTACTGTTGCCTCAGTTGAGCAGCAGGCAAAATTATACTCTATATTTTAACTGATTATAAAGTGGCATTGTTAGACCTGTATAGCGTTAATATCTATAACCCATTGAAATATTGCTTATAAAATAAAAACATCTATCTTCAATTAACAATGCCCATTTTTAAAGTTAACCTTTAACACTTTCAGCAATTTCATTAAAAGCGTCTACTCGTTCTTTGCCGTTGTTAATTAAATCAAGGCCAATTCTTACAACCATATCAACCAGACCTGGCGTTTTGTAAACAATCAATCCCAAATAACCAACCACGGGTATGGCTACTGCTGCTCCGATCATTCCGCCCAGACCAACAATACTCAATAGCTTTATAATTAACACCACCAAATTCAGTGGCACTAGAACCATCGCACCAAAATAGGCTAACACCATAAATGTAAAAAAAACAAATACAACAAATTGAAACAGTCTTACCAGAGCAACATTAATTTTATTCATAATATGAAAATTCCTGAAAAATTAAACCTAAAATAATTCCTAACCCACTATTATATCAATATAATAGTATTGCCAAGTTATATTTTATTCTACTGTTTCGATCCAGCGGCAACGTTCTTTAACTATATCCGCAGTGAACTGATTACCAATACCTTTTGCAATTAATGCAACGACTCTATCATCAGTATCATAACCTACATGTGCCTCCATAGGATTTGCTATAGTACCCAAACCAAAAACATCAAAAACATGGGCAATATTAATATTCACATTAGTGACACTAATGCATAAACGAGAATCAAGATATTTTTCTACAAACTCTGCTGGAAGAGCATAACTTAATAAATCATTAGGGTCACTAAAAGCAATAATGCGTGTTTTACTTAGCATGCGCTCCGCATATTTAGCGCCCGTGGCACTACAAAAAGCAGCATTTTGCCCACTGACTTCAGGTGGTTTTCTACCTAACTGAAGCATAGGCAATTGGTTAGACAGCATGTAGATAGGAATTACCTTATCTTTTATTTCCTTGCTAATGTTGAACCGATACAGATCACCTGAATTGACCTGCTTTTCTAATATTGATGCAATTCTTTGCACACCATCAATGGTTATTCTGCTACCCAGACTATGTGAAACAAAAGCAAAGTGATCATTAATGATGGCTGAAATATCGGGTAACTGGCAGGATTTCTTGCCACTTTCTGGTAATTCATCCCATTCCCCATAAGTCATCCAGCAGAATGATTGAGCAAAAGATTTAAGTATTTCTTCTCGGCTTTTACCTAAATAGATAATGGGATCGGGACTCGTATCATTGGAAAATCGTTTCATTAAATCATTGAATTCTGCTCTACGAAATGAGTATTCACCGGAATTATCATAGGCAAGAACTGCTTTTTCTTTAGCGGTAATCTCTGACCAGGTTAATTCATAAAGCAATAATTCCTGCGTTCTTTGCTTATTTAAAAAACGATTTATTCTGAGATTACCAAGCGACTGCTCAGGCTTCCCAGGATAAGTCAAGGTGATATTTTTATACCTTTTAGCCGTAACTGACAAATCAAGCTCTTTTGCCAGTTTTTCAAAAAACTCAGTGGCGTAACCTGGCTGATGATCGCCTACACCATGAACCATTAGTACTTTAACCTTTACAGAGTTTTCTAAATAAGGTTTTAAGCCAGCAAAACCTTCGCCCAAAACTTCACATAAGCGAGTATCATCTGCCTCTTTACTTTCAAGAATAGCTTCTGTTACACCTTTGCCCAGACTTGAACATCCAGAAAACAAAATACAGGCAAAAGCCGTTATTATTAATCGTTTTTTTACAATCATTATCCTTGCTTAAGTTTTTATTATAGTTTCAAGCTTATTTGCATAAGTAATAGAAAGAACTATATTTTACCTATAATAAGCTTTACAATTTCTGCCATTCAAACATTAAATTTACATTCTTTGTGAAAATAAAATTCTTCTCCACACTGCTGCTATTAGGCTTTGTTCACACTGCAAATGCTCAAGATTTACTTGAAACGTACCATCTCGCCCTGGAAAATGATCCTCAATTAAAACAGGCTTATTTTACACAATATTCGGTCGCTGAAAGCAAGTCTCAAAGTATTGCTCAAATGCTACCTTCGCTTTCCTTAACAGCCAGAAGCAGCAGAGAACGTATTTTCAATAAAAAAGCCAGTTTTCAGTCCGCAGGCCTTCAACACTACTGGGATCATAGGTTTACCATTAATTTAACTCAACCTGTTTTTCATTGGGATCACTGGGTTCAACTCAGTCAATCCGATAACCGAATAGCACAGGCTGAAGCTGAATACAGAGCGGAACAACAAAACCTTATAGTAAGGATAACAGAAGCTTATTTTAATATCTTATCAGCGCAGGATAATCTGGATTTTACTGTTTCTGAACAAACTGCAATTGAGCGTCAATTAGAGCAGGCTAAACAACGATTTAATGTAGGACTCATTGCCATCACCGATGTTTACGAAGCTCAAGCCGGATATGATCAGGCAGTTGCCGACCAGATTGAGGCCGCCAATTTACTGGATGATAACAAAGAAGCACTAAGAGAAATTATTGGCGATAACGAAGCTTCTTTGCTGGTTTTAGGCTCTGAAGTAAATTTTTTACCTCCACAACCTAATGATATTAAAGAATGGGGGGAGATAGCCAAAAACAACAACGTGAATATTATTGCCGCACTTAATCAACTTGAAGTCGCTAAAAAAAATATTGCCATACAACAATCGGGGCATTTACCTACGCTTGACATTGTAGCTAATTACAACACCCAGGATGTTAATAGTACCTTTGGTCTTCGCGGTGATACTCAAAGCGTCGGATTACAACTTAACGTCCCTCTTTTTCAGGGCGGTCAGGTTTATTCACAGTCAAAACAGGCTCAATATGATTTTGAAATCGCCAAAGAAAATTTACTCAGTACCCGGCGCCGGGTTAAACGACAGTTAAGAAATGCTTTTCGTGACGTTATCTCAAGCCTGAGCCGAACTCGCGCTTTAAAAGCAACCGTTGCATCTTCTGAAAGCTCTCTGGAAGCCAGTGAAGCTGGCTTTGAAGTAGGAACAAGAACCATGGTTGATGTGTTAACAGAACAAGGCAATCTGTACAGAGCAAAACGAGATTATTCAAGAAGTCGTTATGATTATTTAATTAACGGCGTTAAGTTAAAGCAAGCAGCCAGTAGTTTAACCGAAGAAGATTTGCACATGATTAATCAGTATCTTGAAACAAACTAAGGAACGCGCATAGAATAAGTTCGACAACTAGGAGGCTGTCCGAGAATAGAAAGTCTACTGCGGAAAAGCTGATTTTGGCCGGATTTCCCGATTTTTTTCGTTAAAGAGCCTGCTATTCGCCTCAAAAAATCAAAAAAACCGACTCAAAATAGCTTCCCCTCGCTACGACTTCTATTCTCGGACAGCCTCCTAGCGCAGGATTTTTATTCGTATTCAAGGCGCAGAAATAAGCGCATAGCAAGCTATGCAACTGTTTCTGTAACGCAGAAGACGGATAAAAAGACACGTTAGTTGTCGAAGTTATTTCGTGCACGTTCCTAAGGTGCGAGAATTTAATTATA
>CAZDMC010000217.1:0-4296 GCA_964506335.1 uncultured Methylomarinum sp.
TGACTGATGTTCCAGTAGGAGGCTATAACGTATCAGCTTTTTATCAAGGTACTGCTCCCGGTGCTTTATTTCAAGGAACACAGGCAGGCAATATTGATTTTAATGGTGACATCAATATTCATGATTTTAAATTTACTGGTTTTGGTTCAGTTAAAGTGACTGTAGTAGACAGTAATGGTAATCCTCTGTCGTCTCTTAATCTTACCTTACAGAGTTTTGGTGGTGATCTGGGTGGTGGTTTTGTAGCACCTACTGGTTTTCAATCTGGCTCTACCGATGCTAATGGCATGTTTGTTTTTGAGAATGTACCGCAAGGTGCCTGTGAATTGACAGTACGCGATTTTAGTAATGATTTTGGCGTAGAAGTGGCTAGAATCGGCTCTGATGAAGGTTGCTTTGTTAATGAACTTGACGGTATGCTTGATCTAGGAGGAGTTCAAGTGCAATCTCCTGGCGATGTGGAATCTGTAACTATTGTACGGGAAGTGCTCAGTGTTGCAGGTGTTGATGTAGCGATTCAAAAATTCACCATTAACTACGATCTCCCGTTTAATATCGAATCTTTTTTTGATCTTTCTGTATTAGTTGAAATTGATACTGACCAAGACTCAGCAACTGGGGCAGCCTCTGAAATAGATTTTGTCTCACCCAATGTATCTACTGGATTAGGTGTTGAATTTCGTCTGGTTTGTTCGATAGAAGCATGTGGTCTCATTGATTCGGATCCTGCTGCGGTTGTGGTTAATTTTGCTCCACCTAGCTTTATTTTTGATGCAAATGGTGATATTTCTGCCATCGAATTTTTTGTTCCGGTCGCTACTCTTATAGACACCTTGGGAGCAGGGCCATACAATATTGCAATATTGCACAGCTTTGATTCCGGTTTCGGACCGACTGATTCAGGTCCCTTTGATGATGATTCAGCAGAAATAGGTTTTGGATTCGGAGGCGTTTTTGACGTGATTCCAAATGGAGGCAGTGTGGTATTTGATCCTAATGGAACAACACTGCAACAATTTATTGATCCTTTAGGCGATACATTTTCGAACTTTTTTGATGTTGAGTTACGTTAATAAAAATAAAGCCATTATGATGAGCTGTTCTGGTCGTCATAATGGCTTATTATGTTAAACTTGCATTCAAAATGTATGGTTTTGAATGCCTCAAATTGAAACCATAAATTTATTCTCTTTAAATACTTAGGTGATAATTTATGAAGTTTAATCCTTGTGTTTCAGGTAAATGTACTTATGAAGGGTCGCATTGTGAAAATTGTGGTCGATCTCGTCAGGAAATAGCTGAAACCAAAGAGATGGTTATTAAACTGGTCAATTTTGCGCAAAAGCAAGGCTATGAAAATATTGAAGATTTTAGTAACTTTATTGGTAGAACGCTGTTGAAAAAATTACAAAAAGCAGCTTCCTAATGGCGTGAATATTTTTTCCTGTTATAGGGGGTGGGATGCATTGAGTGACACCCAGGTATGACTTCTCACGGAAGACAGTTAATAGCTAGCGTAAAATCACAAAATTAATAATGTAGCCGGTATGAAGCTTGCGTAATACGGGAGATTCGACGGTGAAGAACCCGGTATTACACTTCATTTTATACCGGCTATATATTCTAAAAACAGCCATTACAGCAAAGTTGTCAGAGCACTGATAAAGTGATTATAGACAAATTCCCAAAGAAAATTAAGCAGCTTCGTTTTACAAATTTGTTATTCAGCTGAAAATAAATGATATTGCCCTCCGCCTGATTTTTTAGCCTGGTACATAGCCAGATCAGCATTTGATAATAGTTCCTCCATATCTTTGCCGTGTTGAGGATAAATGGCTATTCCAATACTACTACTTGTTTTATAATTGATGTCACCCATAAAAAAATCTAATGACATTAACCGTTCATTAATTTTATTGGCTACTTGCGCTATGCCTTCTTTATCTGCATTTGGCATAATTAAAGTAAATTCATCACCTCCAATTCTGCTCAATATATCTGTTTCTCTTACCAGGTCTTTTATGGTGCTAGACACCAGGTTTAACAATTTATCCCCAGCCTTGTGACCGCGAGTATCAGTGACCCTTTTAAAGTGATCCAAGTCCAGATAAAATAGGGCTAATTGCCGGTTATAACGCTTTGCAAAAGACATTTCTCTGCTAAATTCCAGCTGAAAATTATGGCGATTACCTAAGCCCGTGAGCGGGTCTTTTGTTGCCATTTTCTGCATTTGGATTTCTTTGCGTTTGCGTTTGCTAATATCGACACCCAGACTTAAGGTGATTATTTCTTGCTGGTTTTTATGCAGTTTGAAGCTTGAATGGATCCAGGAAATATGGCGCTTTTGTGTTGGGCTTACAAGCAAAATGCCATCAATCATTAAATGTTCTGTTTGTTTTCCTTGGCGAAATTTTTTTAGTTGAGCGATATGTTCAGTTTCTGTGTCAGGAATAAGATTATCAAAAACATTACCAATGATTAAATGCTCATCTAAGAAAAACTCATCAATTCCTGCCCGATTGATTGACAGGATTCTGCCATTGGCATCTTGAGTTAACACTAAAATAGGTGCTACATTAATTAACTGTTGCACAAAGTCTCTTTCTGCGGTCAGCTCGTGTCCTTGTTCAATTAGTTTTTGAATGCTGCGTTTAATATTATTTTCCAGCCCCTCTAGCTGATCTGCCAGGGTCATCGCTGTATGGCTTAATATATCAAGTTCATCATGAGCAGCTGATAAGCGAGGCATATTGCTAAATTGTTTTCTAAAACAGCTAAATCTTTGCTGAGCCAGTAAAGGTAAAGCATTGGATAACCGCGTTACTCGACGTAATGAAAAAATAAGGACTAGCATCAAGAATAATAAAGACAGTATTAATCCAGAAACACCATAAATCCATAGGCTTTGTATATAGGTATTGATGGCATGTATTTCATGACTAATATCATCTATCACCAGAAATAAAGGGGAGTGAGGGCTGTCTTTGTCTGCATTGATAGTAAAAACACTTATTTCAAAAGTTTTTTCTTGATGAGTCATGTTTTTTATTTGAGCTGATAATTGATCAAATGAATAGTGCTGAGATACTTTGTTAATAATCGGATGATTTTGCCTGGCATGGGTTAATGCCGATACTTTATAGGGCCAGCCGTTATTGGAAGCCTGGCTGGATTTTACTAAAATTGCAATATCCGACCCTGTTGCCCGCTGATACTCAATAATGGGGTCTGCAAAGGAGCGGCTCACACCCAATGCGGCTATTATTTCAGCATTGACCATAACTGGGATTAACACAAACTGGAAGCAGGTGTCTGGACAGAGTATTTGATTTTTCGGTAATTCATTATTTAAAACCTGCATGACAGAGGCGGCGTCAGGTTTTAATAAACTACCCCATTGTTTTAAAAGCGTCCCTTTTTTATTATAAAGTACAGCACTTTCCAGTCCCCAGATAAGCTGCCATTGTGTCCAGTTATTATTTAATGTACGGCTGATTTGTAGTGATACATTCTGGTGTTTCAGTTGCTCTGTTTCAATGGAAGAAATTAATTCAGCAAGCTGCTCTAACACTAAAAAGGAGTCCTTTGTTAAGGCATGGGCAATATTTTTATACCGACTTTGAATATTTTGACGATTTAGAGCCAGGTTTTCTTTGGCATCCAGGTAAATAAGGTAAGAGAAAATGCTATGAAGCAATAAAAAAATAGCACCAATTAAAATAGCCATTTTCCATTTTAAACTAAAAAAAAAGCCATTTTCGTTCATTCGCAATTAAAACCGGTAGGAAAGTTGTAAGGCATACAAGTCCCAGTTTTCTCGGGTTTTTGAACGATCCTGATTATCGGCCTGAGCAATCCATGCTGTTCCGTGAATTCTATGATATTCGCCTCTTAGCATCCAGGATGAGGTAATATCCCAGCGTAAACCTACTGTCCAGTCTTTAGAATAAGCAATATGATTAGGCAGTCCAAAGCTCGCCGCTCTATTTCCACTTCTATCATCTATATATTGGGAAAGTGTTTCATAACGCACTATGCCTTGTATCTGCGAGATAAAGCGGTAGCTACCTTGAATATACCAGCTTTCTGAAATTGATTTATGGTCGGGAATGATTCCATAATTTTCTGACTTATTCCATCTATAAAAATATTCGGCTGTTAATCCTAACTTTTCACCATTGTATTGCGCAGAAAACACTAAAGGTCGGATAGTCGTTGAGCCTGATGAAAAAACATCATTGGCAACAGCGTCATATTCAAGTGTTAAATCCACATAACTGATTGCAAAAACATATT
>CAZDMC010000218.1:0-4291 GCA_964506335.1 uncultured Methylomarinum sp.
GAACCTGTTCAAGATCTACTGCGCCACTGTCTTTGCGCTTGGATGGTGCTCAAAATCCTCATTTACTTCCTGTAAACTCCGGTTTCTGCCTCCGTCCGTACACAACTGACAACGGCTCGTAATGATCTTGAACAGGTTCTTAGAAAAGCGCAGAGTATATTTATCTTAAATGAGATATGATAGTTTTAGAACACAGACAATACACCATACGGCTTGTATGCTTGTCTCAAAACATAGCCATTTAATATTTAGCAGCCATGAGCATCACCATTAAAAACGAGTCAGAAATAAACAAGATGCGGATTGCCGGGAAGCTTGCCGCCAAAGTTTTAGAAATGATTGAACCACACGTTGTTCCGGGTATAACGACCAATACGCTGAATCAAATCTGCCATGACTATATAGTGAACGAACAACAGGCCATACCGGCACCACTAAATTACCGAGGCTTCCCCAAGTCTATTTGTACATCGGTTAACCAGACCATTTGTCATGGTATTCCCAATGAAAAAAGATTAAAAAAAGGTGATATTGTTAATATTGATATTACTGTTATAAAAGATCAGTATCATGGCGATACCAGTAAAATGTTTAAGGTAGGAGAAATCAGTCAATTTGCCCAGCGACTGATTAAAATCACCCAAGAGTCCCTTTATCTTGGCATAGAGCAGGTAAAACCCGGTGCTACCTTAGGCGATATTGGCCATGTCATTCAAAAACATGCTGAATCCAATCGCTACTCGGTGGTGCGTGAATTTTGTGGGCATGGCATTGGTAAAAAATTTCATGAAGATCCTCATGTGATGCATTTTGGTAAGGCCGGTAAAGGTGAAGTGCTTGAAGCGGGCATGATTATTACCATAGAACCGATGTTAAATATCGGCAAACGGCAGATGAAAGTACTTAAAGATGGCTGGACAGCCGTGACTAAAGACCGTAGCCTTTCCGCACAATGGGAGCATACCATTCTGGTAACCCCAACAGGACATGAAGTCTTAACCTTACGACAGGAAGAAATGTGACCACAAACACGCTAATAAATAGCAATATTCTGTCACAAGACAATAATATTAGCTTGCTTAAAGAAATTATCCACAAAAAAAACGAAGCCTTAACTAAAAAATTCAATCCACAGCATAATGTTGAGCCCTTACTGCTTGAAAAATCTGTTTTTATAGATGACATTTTAATCAATTGCTGGAATCATTTTCTTAAAGACCAGGCTCAGTATTTGTGCCTAATTGCTACGGGTGGGTATGGGCGCAATGAACTTTTTCCTTGCTCTGATATTGATATTCTTATATTACTTAAAGATGCTGATATTAGTACTTTTCAGGACGGCTTGTCTGAATTTAGTAATTTTCTTTGGGATATTGGACTTAAGCCGGGTCAAAGCGTCCGCACGGTAGCCGAATGCTTGCAGCAAGCGGCTGAAGACCAGACTATTATGACCAATTTGCTTGAACTCAGATTGATCACAGGGAATCAACTATTATTCACAGAACTCAATAAAAAATTTGCCCATAAAGAACTCTGGTCGTCAAAACAATATTTTGCAGCAAAAATGCAAGAGCAGGAAAAGCGTTATGCAAAACACCATGATACCGCCTATAACCTTGAACCCAATATAAAAGAAGGCCCTGGCGGTTTAAGGGATTTACAAAATATTTCCTGGGTTTTCAAACATCACTATAAATCATCATCACTTAAAGAACTGATTCAACACGAATTGCTTTCTAAGCATGAATACAATGAGTTAATAGCTGCCAGAAACATTTTATGGCGAATTCGATTTGCGCTACACACCCTCACTCAACGTAGCGAAGACAGGTTATTGTTTAATCATCAGCGCGACCTGGCTCAGCAATTTGGTTTTATAGATGATAATTACGACCCAGATGTAGAACAATTTATGCAACATTACTTTAAAACGGTAATGGAACTAGAACGCATGAATGAAATGTTATTACAGCTATTTAGTGAAAACTTTTTTGATACATCTCTGGTTAAACAACTCTATCCCATCAACAATCATTTTGTTTCTATTGATAAATATATTGAAGTCAAGGAGTTTGACACCTTTGAAAAAAACCCACTGGCTCTTCTGGAAATTTTTCTATTACTACAGCAAAACCCATCACTGATAGGTATTAGAGCGTCTACTATCCGCTTAATAAAGAAAAGTCTGCACCTGATTGACGACTCATTTCGCAACAACAGTAACGCCAATCAATTGTTTTTAGCCATTTTTAAAGCGCCACATGGTGTGACTCACCAATTAAGGCAAATGAATCGCTATGGTCTTTTAGCAGCATATCTTCCGGCTTTTGCTAATATTGTTGCGCGGATGCAATATGATTTATTTCATATTTATACTGTCGATGCTCACACCCTGTTTGTACTAAGAAATTTACGTCGGCTTTCTTTAGAAAAACACGCAGACGAACTGCCTTTTTGTAATAGTGTTTTTGCTCATATTCTCAAGCCCGAAATTTTATATCTTGCTGCTTTATTTCACGATATTGCCAAAGGTATGGGTGGAGACCATTCTGTATTAGGTGAAGTGATTGCTCGCGATTTTTGTATTCAGCATAAATTATCCAACAGCGACACTAAATTGATAGTCTGGCTGGTTCGCAACCATTTAATCATGTCGGTAACGGCGCAAAAGAAAGATATAAATGATCCCGCTGTTATTCATAAATTTGCTTTGCAAATCGGTAATATTGAATACTTGAACCATCTCTATTTGTTTACCGTTGCCGATATTCGTGGCACCAACCCCAGTTTGTGGAATTCATGGAAAGACTCTTTATTATTAGAACTCTACACCCATACCCACGGTGCATTACATAGAGGGTTGCAAAACCCAATTGCAAGATCAGAACAATTGTATGAAAACAAACAGGAAGCGAAAGATGAATTAATTGGCCTGGGGATTTCCGAAGCCACCATTAACAAAACCTGGCAGCGTATCAGTGATGATTATTTCTTACGCTATTCTTCCGATGAAATTGCCTGGCATACCATAGCGATTGCCTCGACACCTGAAAGCGAATTACCGTTAGTACTTTTACGCCCACAAAACCAGAGAGGCAGTGTAGAAATTTTTGTTTATGCCAAAAATACTAACAATATCTTTTCATTAACAGCAAATACATTGGATCAGCTAAGTCTGACCATTCTTGATGCGCGTATTATTACCATTTCTTTGATAGAAACTGAACAATATGTGCTCAACAGTTTTCAGGTACTGGAACAATCAGGTGATGCTATCAAGGATTTAGATAGAGAGTTGCGTATCTGTCAAACCTTGCAAAAAAATCTACTTAACCCTGAAACCACAGGTCAACTTAATATTCACAGAGAATCCAGACAGGCTAAACATTTTCCAATTGCCAGCAAAATTTATTTCCATAAAGACCCACTTGGTAGATATACCATCATAGAGCTGATTACAACAGATCATGCCGGGCTTTTAGCAACTATAGGTCTAATGTTCAACGATTTAGAAATACAATTACACGATGCAAAAATAGCTACTATAGGAAGTAGAGTAGAAGATATGTTTTATGTAACTAACATGCAGTTACATCCCATTACAGACGAAAATATACTTAAAACTATTCGAGAAAAAATGCTGTTGATTTTGAAAAATGCGGGAAATGTAAGCTAAATGACTAAAAATAGACTAAGAGGCTGGGTGAGGAGAAAATAGAAAATTCTCTTCTCAACCTTTCTTTTAGTTTTTTAATAGTAAGAAATCACAAGAAACAACAATAGAGATATTATTTTACCTCCCCTCACTCAGTCCTCTCCCTTTGAAGAGAGCCACCCATCAATACAATATTGATGGGGTACTAGATTAATGGTAGTGCATTGCAGACTCTATGTATTTTACCAGACTATCATATCCACTTTTATCAAAGTCCATATATCGCATACCAATTTTGCATTGATCACTGGATATTCGCCTTGAAAAAGCAACATGACAGCGAGCACCTATTTTCTCAGGTTTGCCATTTTCAACCGGTAATTCCATCCATACAAAAAGCTCAATAGGCTTACCATCATCCCGAACAAAACAGCCGCCTGGAGTGATAATATTTCTTATAAAAGTATTACATTGAATGCTCACACCTTCGCTTGATGCATCCATTGCCATAACATTCACATGTACACCCGCTTCATTTTCAACAATTGCAGAAAACTGTTTTTTCACACAAGGATAAAATTTTTTTTCCATAGCAAGTCACCTCTCTAAAACCAGTCTCTTAGAACATTAGCCTAA
>CAZDMC010000219.1:0-4239 GCA_964506335.1 uncultured Methylomarinum sp.
AGCCTAATTGTTCATAATCCTAGATAAATCAGTTGAGCACGGATTTTGTGGAAAACCTGGGCGAAAAAGACAAAGAATAGCTCGAAAATAAGGGTCATAATCCTTATTGAGAGCTATTCTTTGTCTTTTTCGTCCAGATTTATTCACAAAACCGTTAAGCGAATATATCTCACTTAACGGGTGAGAGAAATAAAATTGAGCTATACTCCGCACGGTCACGGATGCGGAATTTATAACGTGTTGATTCTTGTTGATAGCAAGGCGCTGAAACGGGCGCATAGCAGGCTATGCAACTGTTTCAGCAACGCAGCTATCGGCAAGAATCAGCCGTTAGAAAACCGCAGTCGTGACCGCGCGAAGTATATACTCACTATTCAATCCCTTATGCACAAACTGAGCGATCAACTGATTTATCTAGGATTATGGGTTTAATTTAAACCCGATTGCCCTGGAATCTCCCGTATTACGCAAGCTTCATACGCAATAAATCCAGCTATCTTGTGTATTTTTAATGCTACACTTTTATACAGGTTGTGGCTTTAGCATGGACGTGCGCCCGACCATAATATCAACAGCTTTCAATAATCGCTTAAACACAGATTCCTGAAGATAAGGAATGCCGTGCTTCTTGCATACGGCTTCTACTTTGGGTTGTGCGTATTGATATTGATTTAAGGGCAGGTCTGGCCATAAATGGTGTTCAATTTGATAATTGAGCCAGCCATGAAGAAAATCATTCACATCGGTACCGGTTTTGTAATTAACTGAACCTAAAATTTGGCGTAAATAAAATTCACCGCGGCCTTTTCCTTTATCTTCAAACATCATCACATCATCACCGGCATGATTAGGAACGATCACTAAAAATGAATGCATATTGGTAAATGCTTCAGCAATCAGGGTATTAATCATGACATTAAAAGCGGCAATGCTACCCAGGGGTAAAAACAACAGCGGAACAAATACAAAGCGCATAGCTATATAGGGTAAGAAACTTTGAAACCATAATGCTCTACCTTGTTGGGTGAAAAGGCTCCAGGCACCTAGCCGAGTCATTTCAGGTGTAGCTTCACCTTGTTGCCGTGCACTACTCAGACGTAACTCTTTATGAGTTCTCGGGGTGTAATAGAGTATTTTCCAGAGAGCAGTAAAACCTATAACAATCAAATAACGTATAAACATGGGTGCTTTTGATTGTCTCAACCATTCCATATTATGTTGCAAATGGTCAGGATCCAGCTTTTCACCTAAATTATAATGATGTAATACATCATGTTCCTGATGCCAGCCAGCCGGGGTAATCCAGTCTGGCCAATCAATAAAGCGTCTCCAGCCACGGGCAAAACTTTTGCTGGTATAACGCTCTGGCACTCCTGTAATCTTATCGTAGCCTTTGTGTACAATGGGGTGGGTTAAACTAGTCCAACGTGTATAACTACCCAGGCTGATAAAAAATGCAGAAACAGGGTTGGGAAGAATCCAGGCTGTACCATAGCCGATAATGGAACAAAATTTACCCCAACGCTCCATCTTGGTTAAATGAGTAAAATCGTCTTTGCCCATTCGCGCTAAAAGTTCCTGGTGAATTTCATTCAGGTCTTTTGCCAATGCTTCTCTATCGACATTGTTATAACTGTTTATACTCAACTGTTTATACTCAACTGTTTATACTTACCCTATGGAAAACCGATTATTTTATAGTTACCACGGGTTTGTAAATTAATAATGACTGCTTTGTTGCTACTGTTTTTCCAATACCAGCCATGAGAACCTGTAAAAGGGACGGTTAAGGTACCACTAGACTGGTTTTGTGTGCTTTCTTTAAAACTTTTAAAGTAGCCTGTTTTATCGCCTGCCGGCTCACCATGAAAGTCAAAATATAAAGCGGCTCCATCGGTATTCCAGACAAATTCCAGGTTTTCTCCCTTGATAAGATGAAACTTATACTCCAGGCCTTTGTCGGCCGGTACAGTAATTAATACAGAATCTTGCCATTGACTGCTTTTGGCTTTTTGTTTTACAGAATCATTTGTGATTGCTTCAATTTCAGGACAAATAATAGCTGTGGGGACTAAAGTACTATCATTACTTTGTGATAATACTGTTAAGCCCATGGCTTTTCCTAATCCAGTCGGGTCAATATTAAATTCAGCAGGGAGTACCGCTAAAACCAGTAAAACTATCGCTAATAATATCGAAAATAAACAAGATAAAATTAAAGATTTAATAGAGGGCTGAGGTATTGTATTCATCTTAAATTGAAGTGAAATATCCGGTTAATTGATAACCCAATAAAACCAGGCCGCCTGACATTAATAATGTGTTGGAGGTGTTGGAAAAGGCAAAATAACTGCGATGTCGTCGCCAAAAGCCAAGTAAAGTCAGGATAAACAGTAAAGCGATGCATTGTCCTATTTCTACGCCTATATTAAATGCAATCAGGTTGGTGATAAGGTGTTCTTCAGGAAGCGAGAAATCCTGTAATTTAGTGGCCAAACCAAAACCATGAAACAAGCCAAATATTAAAACGGCAATTTTGGTATTGGGTTGTTTGCCCAATAATAATTTAAAGCCTCCGAGATTATCAAAGCCTTTGTAAATAATAGAAAATGCAATCACTGCATCAATCAGGTAGATATTCATATTAATCTGATTAATCACACCGAATAACAAGGTAATACTATGCCCTAGGGTAAATAAGCTGACATAAATAAGAATGTCTCTGCCGCGAAACAGGAAAAAAATCACACCGACCAAAAAAAGCAAATGGTCAAAGCCTGTGACCATGTGTTTAGCACCGATATAAAGAAAAGGAATTATGGCGGCATCACGGTTAGTGGTCAGAAAATGCGCAGTATTGCTGTCAACGCCATGAGCAAAACAGTCAGCATTTAAAACCAGCAGGAACAGAGCTATCAAATAGCGATGGTTTTTAAAAACAGGAGGCATGGTGATAAGGGTGATAATGGATGGGTAATATATTCTTTATATTCAAGAACACCTATTTTAGCATGCAATTTATTGCGATGGTGCATTGGAATAGATTACTATTCCAATGCTTCGCACTTGATCGAATACAGTAATTTACACACTAAAACGGGGTTATTATTAAACGTGAGTATAGTCAGTTTTTATTTCGTTCCACTAAAAATACCATAGCCAGCGAGACCCTGTTTAAAAATTTGATACTGGCTCTTTGCTGCATAGTAATTGGCCGTCTGGCTAGATGTTCTGATTCCTAACCAGCCTAGCATTTTTTGTATGGGGTAGGTTTGCTGGGACTTTTTATATAAAACTTCAGAAGAAGGAAGGACTTCCTTGGTAATGTCACGATAGTTAATAGCATTAAATTGACAATTTTCCATAGCCGTTTGAAATTCGCTAACAGTAGCAAAATTAGGCACGACACAGCCATCAAGAAAAGCCACTACATATTCCCATTCTTCAGAGGTGAATTCTGTTTTATTGGCAAAGCCATCCGCCACCACTATTTGCCCACCTTTGCGTAATACACGATAAGCTTCGGCTACAAAATCCTGTTTATTAACCGCATAGCAAATACTTTCCAGACCCCAGACAATATCAAAGGATTCATCTGCAAAAGGGGTATTGCAATAATCGGCTTCTTTAAATTCCACCTGATCAGCAACACCTTTCTTTTTAGCATATTCTCTGGCACGAACAACCTGAGAAGCAGTCAGACTAATGCCTGTGACCTGAACATCAAAGTTTTTAGCCAGCCAGATTGAGCTGCCACCAATTCCACAACCAGCATCCAGTATTTTAGAGCCCGGTTTAATATCAATGGCCTGGCTCAGTGCTCTGTTCATATGTATTAGAGATTCACTATGTGTAGTCGTATCTTCATCCCAGAATCCATAGTGCATGGCCAGGTTTTTTGAATCCAGCCAGAATAGTCGGTAGTCTATAAAACAGTCGTCATAATATTTAATTATTTTCTGTTTCAGGTCATCACCGGCATCGGTGCGGCAATCTGTTTTTTGCTCAAGTATCTTTGTGGACATAAGTGATTTTTACCCTTTTGTTAGGTAATGGTTTAATCTGAGTTTTTTGGATACCCTTTTCAGGTAACACTGAGAGTTACATTATGCTTAATAATACCTTTCAGTAAATCAGGCATCAATGCTGTGTTAAGGGCTGGAATTCTATACTAGTTTACAAAGGATTACCATTTTCAGCAGAATTTAGAAAATCTTCTGGTTTAGCTTTAGAGGTAAG
>CAZDMC010000220.1:0-4229 GCA_964506335.1 uncultured Methylomarinum sp.
TCTGCAGAATAGCTCTCAATAAGGACTACGGCCATTATTTTCGAGCTATTCTTTGCCTTTTTCGCCCAGATTTCCCACAAAATCCGTGCTCAACTGATTTATTTAGGATAATTTGTTACTTTTTAACAATACAACTCCATGCAGCCGACCAGGCCTGTGCCTGATAACTTTCAGCATTATTAGGTAACTCGCCGGACAGTATCAAGGTCAGGGTATGCCTGATAATTCCAAAAAAATAATTATAAGCAAGCAATGGATCTATAGCCCGGATTTCCTGTTCTTTAATGCCATGTTGTATCACTCGCCTAATCTTATTAAAAGGCGTTGTCTCTATTAAAGATTTTTCTTCCGGTAAAATTTCTTTAATATTGATGACTAATAAAAACCGGATAATTTCAGGGGCTTCATCGGATAATTTAAATAATAAATCGACAAATTCCCTTAATTGCTCAGATGCTTTCTTGTTTCTGCGCCGTATATCATCAATAGAAATACTTAAACTGTCTAAAATATTGCCATAGAGCACTTCAGCTATTGCCTGTTTATTTTTAAAATGCTGATAAACACCGCTGGTTGTTTTTATTCCAGAGGCATCCTTAATATCCGTTAGTGAGGTATTAAAATAACCTTTATCTGAAAATAATTTTAATGCTGCCAGCAGTATTTCATCCTCAGTGACTGCTTTTTTTACAGTACTTTTACTTTCCGTATCTATTGTCACGTTAATATTGTTAATTTTATTCTTCGCTTAACACGCTATAAGCCGCCGATAAATAAATAATCATTGTCCATAAAGTCAAAAAAGCGGCTATATAAAGCAAATAAAGGCCAATTGAGTTAATCGGTAATCCCAACAAATCTTCTCTATACAACAAAAAACCAATGGCCAGCATTTGGGTGGTGGTTTTCCACTTTCCTAGTTCGGACACTTTTACAGTCGCTCTTTGTCCAATTTCTGCCATCCATTCTCTTAACGAGGCAATAATAATTTCACGGCCAATAATAATAGCGGATGCAATGGCTAACGTGGCACTTGCTTGTACCTGAACAATAAGCACCAAGACGAAGGCAACCATTAATTTGTCGGCTACAGGGTCAAGAAATGCGCCGAAAGCCGTTTCTAATTTCATTTTTCTAGCTAAATAGCCATCTAGCCAATCAGTAAACCCTGCTATAAAAAAAATGAATGTACATACAATATTTGAATATTCCCAAGGCAAATAGAAAACAATCGCCAAAAGTGGAATTAACGCAATGCGTAATAATGTTAGGTTGGTGGGTAAATTAAATTCAATGACCATCTTGCTGATGAAAGTTGTCGTATATTCGTTGTGCTAATTGTCTGCTAATGCCGTTAATACTGCAAAGTGCATCTACGCCTGCATTAGATACACCTTGTAGTCCGCCAAATTGTTTTAATAAACTTTGTCTTCTTTTTGGCCCCAGGCCGGCAATACTTTCCAGCACGGATTGTTTTTTTGCTTTGCCTCGACGTTGCCTGTGTGCAGTAATTGCAAACCGATGTGCTTCATCTCGTATTTGTTGAATCAATAATAAAGCACTGGCACCTGCTGTAATATCCAGTGGCTGTTCTTGCTCCACTAGTATCAGTTTTTCCATCCCTGCTTTTCGGTCAGGTCCTTTGGAAACGCCAACTATCATAACATTATTTACCTGTAATTCCTTTAATGCCTTTTCAGCTTGACTAACCTGACCTTTTCCGCCATCAATAAAAAGAATATCCGGCGCAATATGTTCGCCTTTTTTTAAGCGTTTAAAACGTCTATAGACTGCTTGAAAAATGGCGGCATAATCATCTCCCGGAGTGATACCTTCAATATTAAAACGGCGATAGGCTGATTTTAAGGGGCCTTCACGATCAAACACCACGCAAGATGCTACCGTGTAATCGCCCTGAGTATGGCTAATATCAAAACATTCCAGACGCTTGGGTAACTCTAAACAACCTAATTCTTCTTGTAAATTAAGATACCGGGCATAAATACCTTGCTTATCAGAAAGTTTGCCAAGTAAAGAATTTTCGGCATTGGTTTCTGCTATTTTTAGCCACTTTAAGCGTTCACCTCTAAGCTTTGTTGAAATAGTCACCACATGTTTGGCTTGTTGACTTAATACCTCTGCCAATAAATCACTGTCTTCTATGGTATGACTCACCAACAATTCATAAGGTACTTGTTTTTCTAGATAATATTGAGGAATAAAAGCCTGTAATATTGCATTTTCGGAGTAATCCTTGTTTATTTTAGGAAAAAACACTTTATTGCCCAGGTTTTGTCCATTGCGAATAAAAAATACTTGCACACTGGCAACCCCTGCTCTGCTAGCACAGGCGATAATATCGACATCGCCCTTGTCGCCATGCACAAAATGTTTTTCCAGAACAGTCCTTAAATGCGTGATCTGGTCGCGCAATATCACCGCACGTTCAAACTCCAGGTTTTTGGCCGCCGTTTCCATTTTTTCAATCAGTTGGTTGATTAATAGATCACTGTTACCTTCTAAAAATAAAATAGTATTGTCTAAATCCTCTTGATAATGAGCTTGCTTAATCAAGCCTACACAAGGAGCGGTGCAACGTTCAATTTGATATTGCAAACAAGGACGCGTACGATTCTTAAAGAAGGAATCCTCACATTGCCTGACAGGAAAAATCTTTTGTAAAAGCTTTAAGGTTTCTTTGACGGCACCGGCACTGGGGTAAGGACCAAAATATTGACCTCGTTTTTTTTTTGCCCCACGATGAAAAGTAATTTGCGGATAATCATGATAACTAGAAATAAATAAGTAGGGATAGGACTTATCATCTCTTAAACAAATGTTATAACGGGGTTTATATTTTTTAATTTGCTGGCATTCCAGCAATAAGGCTTCACCCTCAGTATGCGTTACCGTAACGTCAACTAAGGCAATTTTAACCACCATGGCTTGTTGTTTAGGTGAAGCGGTGGTTTTTCTAAAATAACTGGAAACCCGGTTTTTCAGGTTTTTAGCCTTGCCGATATAAATAATATCGCCTTTGTCATTAAGCATTTTATAAATGCCTGGGCGTTTAGTCAGGTTTTTTAAAAAATCCTTAATATCAAAACCCGACTCAATCATGTTTTTTATACATTGTTAAATTAATGGAAAAAGATATAGTTCAAGCACATTACATATTTTCGCGTCAGCTGTTTAAAATAAAATCATCTTGTGGGAACCTTTTATTGAGTACTTGCATCCTGAAGTTTCAAGAATATTTATATTCATCACCTTAAAATGAGACTTTATTATGTCATTATTAATTAATAAAACTAGAAATTACTTACGCAATAACTTTATCGTCACCCTTTCTACCTTTGCCTTATTGGTAGGATGCGCTAATGCAAATAAAAGCCAACAAGCCGAAATGATAACTGATGCAAATATTGCAGCGATTGTTGTTGGTGCTAATAATATTGATATTTCGGCAGGAAAGATTGCTTTAGAACGCTCAGAAAACACATTGGTCAAGAATTTTGCCGAGAGAATGATTACCGATCATACCGCTGTATTAAATTCAGCGGTTGCTTTGGTAACAAAACTAGGTGTTACCCCTGTTAATAACCAGCTGGTTGCAACTCTCGCAGAACAATCCAGAAATCACGAAGCAAATTTAAAGTCATTATCAGGAAGTGCCTTTGACAAGAGTTATATAGATCACGAAGTTGCATATCATCAGGCGGTCATCAACGTAATAGAAAATCAACTGATTCCTGCCGCTCAAAATAATGAGCTTAAAGCGTTGTTAGTTTCAGTTCTTCCAGCATTTAACGCCCATCTCGCACATTGTCAAATGATTCAGAAGCAAATCTAATGAATTCTATAAGCAAACACCTTGCAAGCAATAAAACACTCAATTTGAATAGACTATTCTGGATACTCTCAGCCACATTATTATTTCTTATTGTACAAAATACAGCATCAGCCGAAGGCTCTTTTAAGCAAACCCAACATCATGTTGAAATCTCTGGTTTTGCATTTGTTCCAAAGCTGCTTAAGGTAAAAGCGGGGGATACTATAACTTGGGTAAATAAAGATATCGTGCCACATAATATTGTCGAAAGTATTGATCGGAGCGTTATTTCTCCAGATTTAGCGACTGGCGAAACCTACACTTTTGTAGTGAAAAAAGCGATGGTTTATCACTG
This sequence comes from uncultured Methylomarinum sp., assembly GCA_964506335.1. GTDB lineage: Bacteria > Pseudomonadota > Gammaproteobacteria > Methylococcales > Methylomonadaceae > QPIN01. The sequence goes on from CAZDMC010000220.1 coordinate 4,188, forward strand.
TGGGCTTCACCCATCCATGAAAGGAAAATTATCAGTGACTAC
>CAZDMC010000221.1:0-4227 GCA_964506335.1 uncultured Methylomarinum sp.
GAGCAGCGAAGTGGTTATAAAACCATGCAACTCCCTTTGCTAGCAGATTATTTTATTAACCTGGGTTTCGCACTCGATCTGGATAATGGATGAAATAGATTATCAGCTGCTTGAGGCTATACAAAAAGGTTTGCCTATTTGTTTAAGACCTTATCAGCAAATTGGCGAGAGTCTGAATTTGTCAGAACAGCAGGTGATTGAGCGATTACTTGGTCTTAGACAACAAGGTTTAATTAAGCGTTTGGGTGTTATCGTTAATCATAGGCAATTAGGTTATCGGGCAAATGCCATGATTGTGTTAGATATAGCGGATGATCTCGTCGACCAGGTCGGCGAATATGTCAGTCAGTTTGGTTTTGTCAATCTATGCTATCAACGACCCAGACAAGGGGAAACATGGCCTTATAATTTATATTTTATGATCCATGGAAAAAACAGGGAACGGGTTTTAGAACAACTGCAACAATTGCTGGAAACTTGTAGCCTTCAACATATTGCCAAGGAAATATTATTCAGCAAACAGTGTTTTAAACAACGGGGCGCATTATATAAACACGCTTCTGAACCGCTACTGGACATTCAAAATAGCCAAAATGATGATGGATAAACTGGATAAACGTATTATCAATCAATTACAAGATGGTTTTCCCATTGTAGATTTGCCCTATCAGCAAGTAGCCGGTCAATTAAATATTACAGAAGATTTGTTACTGGAACGTTTGCAATATCTTTTGAGGGATGGCATTTTATCGCGTTTTGGGCCAATGTATCATGCCGAAAAAATGGGAGGCGCGTTAACGCTTGCTGCTGTTAAAGTAGCAGAAGAAGATTTTGAGCAATGTAGTGAGATAATCAATTCATTTCCAGAAGTTGCTCATAATTATCAGCGTAATCATACCCTAAATATGTGGTTTGTCCTGGCAACAGAAAGCCTTGAACAAATGACTGACGTTATCAGCAAAATAGAACAAAAAATCGGTCTGGAAATTTTTAACATGCCCAAGATTAATGAATATTTTGTCGGTTTAAAACTGGAAGCCTGATGATTGATGCGGTTGATAGACAAATAATAGTGGCGACCCAATCCGGTTTGCCATTGGTTTCTCAACCTTATCAAACCATAGCACAGCAACTTGATTTAACGATGGATGAAGTAATGCAAAGAATGCGAATCATGCAGGAAAACGGTGTAATTAGACGCATTGGTGCTGTGCCTAATCATTACAAACTGGGTTATCGCTATAATGGCATGACGGTTTGGGATATTGTGGATGAAAAAATTGATCGGCTAGGGAGTTTAGTGGGGAAGCTGGATTTTGTCAGTCATTGTTATCATCGCCCCAGAAATCTCCCCGAATGGCCGTATAATTTATTTGCTATGGTACATAGTAAAACGAATACAGGTGTGATAGAACAAGTGAATATTATTAGCGAATTATTAGGTGACTTTAACCGCCAGCATGATGTGTTATACAGCACCCGTATTTTAAAAAAGACTGGTTTACGGATAGGCAATTAAAATGTTTCGTTTAAGTCAATATATGCGTGAGGCATTAAACCCAACACCGATAAAAGCATTGCGAAAACCCTCTGGCCCGGTGGTGATATGGAATTTGATTCGGCGTTGCAATTTAACCTGTAAGCATTGTTATACCACTTCGGCTGATATTGATTTTCCTGGGGAGTTAAGCACGGCAGAAATTTATCAGGTAATGGATAATCTGAAAGAATTTAAAGTACCTGTACTGATTTTATCAGGCGGTGAGCCTTTACTGCACCCTGATATTTTTGCCATTTCAACGCGCGCCAAGGACATGGGGTTTTATGTCGCTTTATCCAGTAATGGCACTTTAATTACCCCTGATAATATCAGGCAAATTACCGAAATAGGTTATCAATATATTGGCGTGAGTCTGGATGGTATTGGCGAAACGCATGATAAATTCCGCCAAAAACAAGGTTCTTTTCTGCAATCAATGAAAGGCATTCGCTTGTGTCGGGAACAAGGTATTAAAGCCGGCATACGTTTTACTTTGACTCGGGATAATGTACATGATTTCCCAGCCATGTTGCAATTAATGGATGATGAGGACATCGACAAATTTTATTTATCGCATTTGAATTATGGCGGTAGAGGCAATAAAAACCGTAAAGATGATGCCGATTTTATAATGACGCGCAAAGTCATGGATCAATTGTTTGAAGCTAGTTTGCGTTGGGAGCAACAAGGCATACATCGAGAAATTGTAACCGGTAATAATGATGCCGATGCGGTCTATTTTTTACATTGGCTTAGAAAACGATTTCCTGAGCAAGCAGATCATCTGCAACTTAAATTACAGCAATGGGGTGGCAATGCCTCGGGTGTTAATGTCGCCAATATTGATAATTTGGGGAATGTACATCCCGATACATTCTGGTGGCATTATAGCTTAGGTAATGTTCGTGATAGAGCTTTTTCCCAAATATGGCAAGATCTTTCTGATCCGTTAATGGCTGGTTTGAAATCGTCTCCGCGCCCCTTAAAAGGGCGTTGTGGTCAATGTGATTATCAGTCTATTTGTAATGGCAATACCCGGGTGCGCGCGCAGCAAGTCTATCATGATGCATGGCAGGAAGATCCGGGTTGTTATCTGGATGATACCGAAATTATTGACTTTGTAGAAACAGCGCAGTAATGATACAAACGGATGTTATCGTTATCGGAGCTGGCGCGGCCGGTTTAATGTGTGCCATTGAAGCGGGAAAACGAGGACGCAGGGCATTAGTGTTAGATCATGCCAATAAAGCCGGCAAGAAAATTCTCATGTCAGGTGGTGGTCGTTGTAATTTCACCAACTATTTCATTGATGCTGAAAATTTTATTTCTGAAAACCCCCATTTTTGTAAATCCGCTTTAAGCCGCTTTACCCAATGGGATTTTTTAGCGCTAATTGAGCAATACCAAGTGTCCTTTCATGAACGCAGTCATGGCCAATTATTTTGTAATGACAGTGCTAAAGATATTTTGAATATGCTACTTGCCGAATGCGATAAGGCGACTGTTAAAATACAACTTAATTGTAATGTTCATAGTATCACCAGGCTGGCAGATCATCTATTTCAACTAAACACGGATAAAGAGACACTTCAATGTCAATCGCTGGTGATTGCCACAGGTGGTTTATCCATTCCCAAAATGGGAGCCAGTGCCTTTGGCTATCAAATAGCTGAACAGTTTGCTATTCCAATAATTCCAGTAAGGGCAGCATTAGTGCCCTTTACCTTGCAAGCAGACGATAAGCAAAAATATTCGCCACTGTCCGGTATTGCTGTTGCTTGCCAGGTGAACAATAAAGAACAAGGTTTTACAGAAAATGTATTATTTACCCATCGAGGTTTAAGTGGCCCTGCCATCTTGCAGATTTCATCCTATTGGCAAACAGGAACAGCAATTTGTGTAAATTTTCTACCCGATTTAGATGTAACAGGATTATTAAAGCAGAAAAGGGCTAATAAGGTAAAAAACCAGCTTAAAAATATTTTAGCGGAATATTTACCGAAACGTCTGATTGAAGCATTAATTAATAAAAAATATGGGGCGATTTCAATTCAGGACGTGTCAAACCAGCAGATTGAGGATATTGCACAGGCTATTCAAAATTGGCAAATAAAACCGAATGGAACCGAAGGTTATAGAACAGCAGAAGTGACTTTAGGCGGGGTGGATTGTTTGGCCATATCATCAAAAACCATGCAAAGTAATGAGGTCACAGGATTGTATTTTATTGGCGAAGTGCTTGATGTAACAGGGTGGTTAGGCGGCTATAATTTTCAATGGGCGTGGTCATCTGGCTGGTGTGCAGGACAGTATGCATAAGCCATAGTAAAGTTTGTATTACTCAGTTTTTTATTGCTCACCCATTCGATGAGTGGTTTTCGCTTCACGGTTTTGTGAATAAATCTGGACGAAAAACCCTGCAGAATAACTCTCAATAAGAGCCAGGCTAAGTCAAGCTCATTTAACGCAGCTATCGAAAATATAGACCGGCATATTGTTAGTAGAACTTACTGGGCGCTGTACTAGATTTAGCTGATCTTGAAATTGCATCCATTGCTATTGCAAATGATTTGACTTTAGTCACTAATAATGTGCGACATTTTGAGCGTATACCACTATTATACTTCGCGCAGTCACGGATGCGGTTTTCTATCGGTTGATTTTTGCCGATAGACTGCGTTACTGAA
>CAZDMC010000222.1:0-4223 GCA_964506335.1 uncultured Methylomarinum sp.
ATCAGCTAGCCATGCACCTGCCATACCACCGGCGTTACTAATAAATTGCGTTGAGCCACTATGCGACCAGCCAGCATCTTCATTACTAAAAGTAATAAGCGCAATAAAGAAAAATAAAGCAAGGGTAAAAAAACCAAGCAAGGCCACTTCACGCAATCCACGTATCGTTTTTTCTTCAATCACTGCAGACATGTTATCCACTATAAAAACACCAATAAAACATAATTATAGATTAATAATGCTATATTTAACATTAAATTTTGTAACTATTTTTAAGCGCTTTATTTCCTTACAACTTCAATCTCTAACAGAGGAAGTAAAGTATAATTCAACCAGTCCCAACCGTTTTTTAAGGAGATTTTTAAATGAGTGAATCTAAACACTGCAAGCTATTAATTCTTGGCTCAGGGCCCGCTGGATATACGGCTGCAGTTTACGCGGCCAGAGCTAATCTTGAGCCAGTGATGATTACCGGTATGCAGCAAGGCGGGCAGTTAACTACAACAACGGATGTCGATAATTGGCCAGGAGATGTTGAAGGATTGCAAGGCCCTGATTTAATGGAGCGGATGCGCTTACATGCTGAACGCTTTGATACTGAAATTATTATTGATCATATTCACACCGCTGACTTGTCGGTGCGGCCTTTTGTATTAACCGGCGATTCAGCAATATATACCTGTGATGCTTTAATTATTTCAACGGGTGCTACTGCCAAATATTTAGGCATGGAATCAGAAGAAGCTTATAAAGGCAAAGGGGTTTCAGCCTGTGCTACCTGCGATGGTTTTTTCTACCGCAACAAACCGGTTGCGGTCATTGGTGGGGGTAATACCGCAGTTGAAGAAGCACTTTATTTAGCCAATATTGCCTCGGAAGTGACGGTAGTTCATCGTAGAGATAAATTTCGTTCGGAAAAGATTTTATCCGCCAAACTGATAGAAAAATCAGAAAATGCTAACGTGATTATTAAATGGGACAATACGCTGGATGAAGTTTTAGGTGATGATATGGGGGTCACCGGAATCCGAATTAAAAGCACCAAAGATGATGCAACCGAAGAGCTGGATGTGCATGGTGTATTTATCGCCATTGGCCATACCCCAAATACCGGAATATTTGACGGCCAGCTTGATATGGAACACGGTTATATCAAAGTTCATAGTGGTATTAATGGCAATGCTACCGCAACCAGTATTGAAGGGGTTTATGCGGCCGGAGACGTGATGGATTCCCATTATAAACAAGCGATTACCTCGGCAGGAGCAGGCTGTATGGCTGCACTAGATGCCGAAAAATATCTGGATGAGCTTGAAAGCTAAGGGGCAAAAAATTTCTACCGAAGATAGTAAGAGCAAAAGTAATTGAGAGAGTAGTGCGACAAGCAAAGCTTGTCATTTCTTGCAAGGTGAAAGTCCTTGTCTGGATAGACCAAAGGACAGGTCTTGTAAGGTCTAACCAACCACCAGTATCGAGTGTTGCGTCTCCGGCGGAGCGTTGTTAAATGTGTTGACCTTACCTTACTAGACTAGTAGCATGGTCTATAGATTATTTAACAAGTTGGACTTAAATCATGCTTGAAAGAATTGGCTCTTATGATGCAAAAACAAAATTACCTGAAATACTTCGTCGTGTTGAAACAGGAGAATCCTTTACAATTACAAATCGCGGAAAGCCTATAGCTGATATTATTCCAAGTCGTTCTTCCAGCCAATTGAAAACAGAGGCCGCAATTAGTAATATCCTAAAAGCAAAAAAACATAAAATATCTGATGAATTATTAAATAGCTTAAAAGAAAGTGGTCGAAAATGACCGGCTTTGTATTAGATAATTCTGTAGCAATGCGCTGGTTATTTGAGAGTAACAAAAAGGAAGATCAAAGCTATGCTGAAAATGTACTTAAAAGTTTTTCTAATGTAGATGCCCTTGTTCCTGATTTATGGCATTTAGAAGCATCCAATGTTTTACTAGGAGCAGAAAAACGAGCTGAAATCAGCGTTGGAGAAATAGAAGGCTTTATAATTCAACTAGAAAATCTTCCTATTCAAGTAGACCCTTTAACAGCATATCAATCTTTTAGTAAAACAATAGCATTAGGAAGAGCATACAACTTAAGTAGTTATGATGCCGCTTATCTTGAATTAGCTATTCGGGAAAGCATACCTCTGGCAACATTAGATAAAAATCTTGTGAAAGCTTCTAAAAAATCTGGTATAGAAATATATTTAAATGAATCAAAATAGCGGATAGAAAGGCGTTAAATAATGGGTTTATCACAAGCTACAATAAAATTATCAAATCCAAGAGATTCTAATTTTAAGCCAATTGAAGTAAAAGCGCTTGATGTAATTTCCCTCCCATTAGTGACGGGTTTTTAAAAAAATAAGCAAACGAAGCTTTTACATTTTATAATGCAATTACCCATTCTTGACCCCTCTACTCCTGCTCAGGGTTTTCCTGAAATAAATACCGCGCTCACCGAACCTGATGGATTATTAGCAGTAGGTGGCTGTCTTGCTCCGCAACGTCTGATCAATGCCTATAAACTGGGCATTTTCCCCTGGTACAGTCCTGGCGAACCTATTTTATGGTGGTCGCCTAATCCACGCCTGGTGTTGTTTCCAGAAAAATTAAAAGCCTCCCGTAGCCTTAAAAAAACTATTCGTAAAAAACAATTTAGCATCACTTTTGACCAGGCGTTTTCTCAAGTCATGCAGTATTGTGCTGCTCCCAGAAAAACAGAAACAGGTACCTGGATTACTGCAGAAATTTATCAGGCATACAATCAGCTTCACCAGCAAGGCATTAGCCATTCCGTAGAAGCCTGGTTTGATGATGAACTGGTTGGTGGTTTATACGGTGTAGCTATCGGTCAGGTTTTTTTTGGTGAATCCATGTTTCATAAAAAAACGGATGCGTCGAAAGTTGCTTTTTATCATCTGGTTTTACAGCTTTCAGATTGGGGCTATCAACTGATTGATTGCCAAGTACATACGCCTCACTTAAGTAGTTTAGGCGCAGAAGAAATTGATCGCGAAGTATTTGCTACGCTATTAAAACACCATTGTTCAACTCCGCCTCACCAGCAATCCTGGCAAATAAGATGATTTCCATTCCTTTGTTTCTAACGCCGACAAGTTCTTGTAATTATCTGGATAAAAAAAATGCGCAATCAGCATTTGTTCATCCCTCTTTTAGCTTAAACACTGCCGTATACGATCAGTTAATTGCACAAGGTTTCAGACGTAGCGGTAATGAAGTTTATAGCCCTCATTGCTCTGCCTGTTCAGAATGTATTGCCAGTCGTTTGCTAGTAGACAAATTTGTTGCTAATAAAAATCAAAAGCGTTGTCTTAAAAAAAACCAGCAGACCACGGTTATTATAAAACCCGCACAATTTGAACCGGCACATTACGCGCTCTATTTGCGTTATCAACAGTATAAACATCAGGGCGGAGACATGGCTAATTCTAGTAAAGAAGACTATATTGATTTTTTAGCAAGCCATTGGTGTAATACTTTATTTGTTGAATTTTCTATTGCGAATGAATTAGCAGCCGTTGCCATTGTAGATTTATTAGATAACGCCTTATCTGCTGTATATACATTTTTTGACCCTAAATTTTCCAGTTTTAGCCTGGGCACTTATGCTATTTTATGGCAACAAAGCCATGCAAAAAGCTTGGGTTTTGAGTTTGTCTATCTTGGGTTCTGGATTAAAGACTGTCAGAAAATGTCTTATAAAATCCAGTTTCAACCCATGCAGGGCTTTATTGATAACGCCTGGAAAACCCTGATTTCTTAAGGAAACCTATGTCATGTCGCTAATTCAGTTTTTACAAAAAATAGCTAATAATGAAGCGCTCAGTTTTAATGATACTATGTCGGTGATTAGCCAGAATTATCATTATCAGGCGACAGAATTTTCTAATGGTATTGATGGCAATAAACTGATTAACACAGCAGGAAGCAACGAGGGTTCTTGTAAAATATTTGCTTTTGCCAAAATCAATCAGTTAACCGCTCAACAAACCCTTAGTTTATTTGGTGATTTTTACCGCGAAGAGGTATTGAAAAACCCGGATGGAACACAGCATCAAAATATACGAAATTTTATGCAATATGGCTGGGAGGGTATTAAATTTACAGAGCAAGCATTAACGCTTAAATAATCCTAGATAAATCAGTTGACCGCTTACACTTGTGCATAAGCCATAGTAAA
>CAZDMC010000223.1:0-4182 GCA_964506335.1 uncultured Methylomarinum sp.
GCACCGATAAACAGACGGTGACTGAATTTTGTGAAAGTAAAAATATTGATCATCAAAGTATAGGCTGTTTAGTATTTAAAAAAGGTTTTAGCCAAGATTTTATTGATGGTTTAACGAAAAATTCAACTACCTTACTACAAGAAATATTAACGGAGATTTTGCATATTAGTGAAAAAAAAGCAATTGTCATTATAGATGGAATAGGCCATCCATCTACAGGCAGTGTCATCGGTGTATCAAATGCGGATATAGCGCTTTCACTAGCTGCGCCTGTTTTGTTTGTGGGTAAAGCAGGTATAGGGGCAGCCATAGATGATACGGTTTTAGCGGTTAGTTTTATGCAGCAGCGAGGGATTAAAAGCATAGCTTTGGTTTACAATAAAATTTTGGTTTCGGAGTTAATTAAGGTCAAATATTATGTCAGTAAACGATTAGTTGAATTATTGCCTAATATTCCCGTACTTGATTTTATCGCCGAGCACAAAAAACTGGATCACCGCGCCAAACATCAGTCTGCTGCTAAAATTTGTCAGTGGTTTTGCTCACAGTCATACAGCTAATATTCTAAATTATTTTGTTGTTAAAAAAGGAGATTCATTATGAGTAATATTTTTAAACGCAAACATAGCGATGAAGAAGTCAGTTTAATTCATATGGGGAAAATGGAAAAAAGCAACGAGACAGTTGCCATTTATGAAGTAGAAGTCGACAGAACTATTAAAGTCATGTCGCTCAATGAGTTTAATCATTGCTATGAGCAACATAATTTTACTAAGCATGATCATTTTCTCTGAGTACGATTTATGACAGCTAAGGCATGAAATTTTCTAAAATATCATCAAGGAAATTCCAGCCTTTGTCAGAACAAAAGAATTGTTGATTTTGCTTGATTAACAAACCTTTGTTAACGCAATCAGTCAGTGCTGGTTCCAATGTCATTGTGTTTAATCCTGTCGTGGCCTGGAACTGCTTTAGATTAAATCCTGCCTTTAAGCGTAATTGATTCATTACATATTCCAGAGGCAAATCAGCTATTGTAATTTCAGTAATGATTGATTGCTCATTATTTAAATATTGTTCAGGACTTTTCAGTTTTGCAGTACGCAGTATTTTTTCAGGTTTTGAAATGCTCAGTTTTCCGTGTGCGCCAGCACCTATTCCCAGATAATCGCCAAATTGCCAATAGTTAAGGTTATGCTGACAAGTTGCATTATTTTTAGCATAGGCAGAAATTTCATATTGCTCATAGCCGGATTCAGCCAGGAGCTTTTGGCATTGTTGCTGACCTAAAAAAATATTTTCGTCTTCTGGTAATTTAGGAGGGTATTTATGGAAATAGGTATTGGGTTCCAATGTCAGTTGATAAAAAGAAATATGGCTAGGCTGCATGGCAATCGCAGTTTCTACATCCTTAATCATCTCTGCGTTACTTTGATTCGGAAGCCCAAACATTAAATCCAGGTTCAAATTATCAAATCCTGCTTTATCTGCGATTACAATAGCGGTTAAAGCTTCCTCGGCAGAATGAACTCTACCCAGTTTTTGCAAATGCTGATTATTAAAACTTTGAATGCCTATCGAAAGCCTGTTGATTCCAAGGGCTCGATACTCAGCAAATTTATTACTTTCAAATGTCCCTGGATTAGCTTCCAGTGTTATTTCTATTTCTTCCTGAAATGTTACTAATTTAGAAATACCGCTGAGAAGGCGATCAAAGGCTTTGGCAGAAAATAAACTGGGCGTACCACCGCCTATAAAAATACTGCTAATGGTTACCGCTGTCTCAAGTAAACTGAGGTCTTGCTGCAAGTCTTTTAATAAGGCAGTTATATAGGTTTGTTCAGGTGCTTCTGCTTTAAGTGCATGTGAATTAAAATCACAATACGGGCATTTTTTAATGCACCAGGGAATATGAATGTATAGGCTTAGAAATTTCAAGAGATACTGAGATTGTCAATTGTTTTGTCGGCTACAATCGCGCCAATGAACATCAGGTTTTTATGGCCAAAACTGATTGATTTCATAATTTTCCCGCGAATAAATATTTGCAGGAACGCGGATGGAATAAGTGTGCAGGGTAATCTGTTTCTGGTCAAGCTATACTCTGCTGGCTCATGTAGAATATTGACTTCTTCCTTTCATTTTAAAAAACCGTGTCGCAAATACAACGTATCGCTTTAACACCCGGAGAGCCGGGAGGTATCGGCCCTGATTTATGTATACAACTTTCTCAGCAAAAGCAGTCATGTCAACTTGTTATTATAGCCAGTCCTGAACTTTTAATGGAACGTGCCAGGCAATTAAAGTTAAATATTAAGATTGATCTTTTTGATCCTGATAAAACAGCTCTGCCCAGCAAAGCCGGAACAATGACTGTTTCTCCGGTATCTTTAACGGGATCAGTATGTTGTGGACAGCTTAATGTTGCTAATAGTTCTTATGTTATTGAGACTATTAGGCTGGCTACTCAGGGTTGTCTGGATGGCATATTTGATGCCATGGTCACAGCGCCGGTTAATAAAGCAGTGATTAACGATGCGGGTATTGCTTTTAGCGGTCATACTGAATTTATTGCAGATATTACCGGAGGATACCCTGTTATGATGCTGGCAACAGCTGGCTTACGTGTAGCATTGGTGACTACACATATTCCCTTATCTGAAGTGAGCAAAGCTATTACTACTGAACGGTTAAACCAGGTCATTCTAATATTAAATAATGATTTACGCGAGCGATTTGGTATAGAAAATCCTGCTATTTTGGTGTGTGGACTAAATCCACATGCCGGTGAACAAGGGCATTTAGGAAGAGAAGAGATTGAAATCATTGAACCTGTTTTGGCCACTTTATCTAGGCAAGGGATCAATTTACAAGGCCCTTTACCGGCAGATACCTTGTTTACTGCTAAATATTTAGAAATGGCAGATGCTGTTTTAGCCATGTATCACGACCAGGGATTGCCTGTTCTTAAACATATAGGATTTGGGCAAGCGGTGAATATTACTTTAGGTTTGGCTATTATTCGCACATCGGTTGATCATGGTACGGCGCTTGATCTGGCAGGTACCGGCAAAGCTAATCTTGGTAGTTTGCTGTTTGCCATTAAAACGGCACAAGAAATGGCAGAATCAACTGCTTTGAATAGGTAACAGCAATGGCACATAAAGCACGCAAGCGATTCGGTCAGAATTTTTTGCGCGATCATAATATTATTTATAATATCCTGGCAAATATTCATGCTAATGCTGGTGAGCACTGGATTGAAATTGGCCCAGGTTTAGGGGCAATAACCCAGCCTTTATTAGAAAAAAATATTACGCTGGATGTTGTAGAGCTAGACAGAGATCTGGTTAAATTTCTTGATGAAAAATTTAAGTCTCATAAAAACTTTACTATCCACAGTGCAGATGCATTAAATTTTGACTTTTCTGCTTTGCTAAAAAAGGATGAAAAATGTCGAATTATTGGTAATTTACCCTATAACATCTCCACACCTTTAATGTTTCATTTGCTGGAGTGTGCTTATTGCATTGAAGATATGCACTTTATGCTGCAAAAAGAAGTGGTGAATAGAATTTGTGCAGAACCGGGTAGTAAAAAATACGGGCGTCTCAGTGTAATGATGCAATATTATTGCGAAACTGAGCAGCTGTTTGATGTACCACCCGAAAGCTTTGATCCTGTTCCAAAAGTAATGTCAGCTATTGTTAGGTTAACGCCACATCAAAAACCGCCTGTGGATATTAGCGACATTAAATTATTAAACAAAGTAGTGACTACTGCTTTTTCACAACGCCGAAAAACCATCAGAAATTCTTTAAAAACACTACTTTCAGAACAACAGCTTGTTGCTTTGGGTATAGACCCGACAATGAGAGCAGAAGCTATTTCACTGGCGGATTTTGCCTTGATAAGTCAGCAGATAGAAGTTTAAAAGCAATAGCGCTGGGTTGCGACAAAATGTCACGCGTCGATTTGCCACATTCCAAAAAAAATTCTATTCGGTACAATAGTCACAACTTAAATGCTTTTCCCCTTTTTTAAAGAGGGCTCTCATTATAGTCATCCTAAAAATATACCTCAATGCGGCCTAACAGCCGCATTTTTTTTGCCTGTCGCTTTTTAGTATAGCGGTGTTTTTCAAGATAGTTTTCGCCTAAATATTTTCAACCCTTATTTTCT
>CAZDMC010000224.1:0-4142 GCA_964506335.1 uncultured Methylomarinum sp.
TCATAATAGAGGGATTCGCGCAGTAATTTTCATCCCTTAATTGCTGCGAGATTGTAATTTAAAATCACCGCCTAAAAAACTTATTCTTTCTTCCATACCCAACAAGCCAAATCCCGGAGTTTTATGTTCAAGATCACATCCTCGCCCATCATCTGTAATTAATAAATAAAGTATATTGGAAGTAGTCTTAATACTCAGATTTATGATAACGTGCTGGGCTTGGGCATGGCGAATAATATTTGTCAGACTTTCCTGAATCACTCTAAAAATATGTATAACAATGGTGTGATCAATTTTGTCTACCGCATCATCACACTGTAGGCTAAAAGAACAGGCCGTATATTTAATGGCCCAATGATGTACTAAATCTTCAAGGGTTGCTTTTAACCCAAGTTCAGTCAACATTAAAGGATGCAAATGCTTCATCATTGAACGTACAACCCACATTTGTAGTTGTCAAACGTCTATTCTAGAATCCGTAATTTTTTGAGTATCAGATTTTTCATGTGCCGCAGTAAAAGCCATGACTTTTATTGCTGTCAGTGATTGCCCAAACTCATCGTGTAATTCCTGAGACAGACGTTGCCTTTCTTCTTCTTGTATTTCCAGCGAATGTTGGGTTAATGCCCTATTTTGCTGCCGTGTGCTATCCAGAACACCCGTCATCTGATTAATGGCAGTTGCAATATCATCATATTCCTGTGTGGCAAAAAAAGGTAATTTTTCCTGATAGTCGCCTGTTTCAATACGCTTCAGATGCTCAACGATAGAATGAATAGCCCGTAGCGTTTTGTTGAACACTAAATGCACCGATAGAAAAACCAGTAAAACAAAAAGTAAAAGTGACGTGAAAAAAGCAATGATTTCATCCCAGACTTCTGCAATTTCATCCATTGGGTTTGCTTGAATAATAAGCGTCAATGCCTTGTTCTTTAATGTTTCAATTTGGTACTCTATTTTAGGATATTCACTGATGACTAATTTGATAAACCAGTCTGGCGGTGTGTTTTTTTGTTCAGAAAGTGGGGGTTGACCAGTAAATTTTATTTTCTCGCCAGTGGCTGTTCTGAGTTGGATCGTTAAATGTCTTGTTTGTTCTAAACTGCGCAACCGAGACATCCAGTCTATTTGGTGAGTTTTGCCTATTTCAATGCCCATTTTAATCAATTGTAATGCCAGATTAATGGATGAATCTACTTCTTCACTCACTGATTTACGAGCCTGCCAAATACCAATAGTTCCTCCTATTAAAAGAACACAAAATGATATTAATAAAATTCTGACACTAATTTGATACCGTAAACTCATCAGGAAAATTTCCTTTTTTTTGGTGACTACGTCAGTCGTGGAGTAAAAAATGCTATATTCTCGGTATCTTATAAAAATAATCATGATATTGCGATGAAAAAAACAGTACAAGCCATATTTCCTTTGTTATATGTCCTTTCAACAATTAATGTTGTAGCTGAGCAAAAAACAATAGAACTGGATACTATTGAAGTGTTTTCTGTAACACCCTTATATGGAAGTGGTGTCTCTATTGATAAAATACCTACAAATGTGCAGGTGGTTAATTCTGAGCAGTTACAGAATGCGCAAAGCATATCGTTAGCCGATTATATAAACCGTTATTTAGGCAGTGTTCATATTAACGAGGCACAAAACAATCCTTTACAACCCGATATTTATTATCGAGGCTTTGTAGCCTCACCCTTACTGGGTTTGCCGCAAGGTTTATCTGTCTATGTTAATGGCGTCCGTTTTAATGAACCTTTTGGGGACACCGTAAACTGGGATTTAATTCCTCAAGGAGCCATAGATTCAATAAGTTTAATGCCGGGTTCAAATCCTCTATTCGGTTTAAATACGTTAGGGGGGGCAATTTCTATAAAAACCAAGACAGGGTTTTCAGCACCTGGACACCAGTTAGAAGTGTCGGGTGGTTCCTGGGAGCGACATTCAGAGGAATTATCTAGCGGTTGGAATAATGGAACCTGGGGTTATTTTATTGATCTGCATCATTTTGAAGAGAATGGCTGGAGAGATTTTTCACCAACAGAAGCCAATCAAGTCTTTGGTTCATTAAGTTGGCGTGGTGATCGTGGAGAGCTAGATCTCACCTTAGCCGCAAATGATAATAAATTGCTAGGAAATGGTGCCGTTCCTATCCAGTTACATAAACAACAAAGAAAAGCTATTTTCACACATCCCGATCAAACCATAACCCGGATGTTTTTTTCTGAACTGTCGGGTTTATTTGATTTAACGGATACCATTCAACTCAGTGGGAATGCCTATTTTCGTCAAAACCGGATAAAGTCGCTTAATGGTGATGATAGTGATTTTGAAGCATGCGAGGAACCTGACAATGCTGGTTTTGTGTGCGAAGAAGAAGGTAATACTGAAGAAATTGTAGAAAATTTGCTGGGTAATAATGTTCTAGTAACAGATCTCTACGGTAATCTTGACCCCGAAGAAGTGCTTGGCGCAACAAATAATACAGGACAGACCCATATGCGAAGTACAGGAGGTACAATCCAGACAGCGATTAATGAAAAACTATTTGGACATCAGAACCATTTTATTTTTGGCGCGGCTTATGATTTTGCCGATGTGCATTTTGAATCTGATACCGAACTAGGTTTATTGACTGACAGTCGAGGTACAACCGCTAGTGGCATTTTTGTAGAGGAAGCGCATGTCAGATTAAATACCGAGACTGAAACCTATGGGGTTTATTTAAGTAATAGCTTTTCAGTCACTGATGATTTAACCATCACCTTGGCGGGGCGCTATAATCACACCACCATTACGCTGAAAAACCAATTTATAAACGGCGAAGACAAACTCAGCGGCGAGCATAGCTTTGATCGATTCAACCCATCAGCAGGGTTTACTTATCAACTGCTGGATAATCTGGGAATGTATGGAAATTATAGTGAATCAGCCAGAGTACCAACCCCCATGGAACTGAGTTGCGCCGATGAGGATGATCCTTGTAAATTACCGAATGCTTTTGTTGCTGATCCACCCTTGGCACAAGTAGTTGCTAAGACCTGGGAAGCTGGGTTTAGAGGTCATTTGAATAACTATATGAGCAAGGGTGATTTGAACTGGAATATTGGCTTTTTTCATACAACCAATCATAATGATATTATTTTTAACCGGGGTGGAGACAGTATTAGTGAAGGATTTTTCAGTAATATTGGGCAAACCCTGCGATATGGCATTGAAACAGGATTTAGTACTAATGTTCCAGCGTTATTGAGTAGCATTGATGATTGGCATTTCGCCACTAACTATACCTATTTAAATGCGCGTTTTCTTGACGGATTTACCATTCAAAATCCTTTGGATTTAGAAAGAGAAGGGGGCGTGAATGTAAAAAGAGGTGATCGTATTCCAGGTCTTCCTGAGCATATCTACAAAGCCTCGTTGAGTGTAGATTTGTGGCAACGCTGGACCCTAGGAATTGATGCACAATACAGTGGCGATCAATTTTTTAGAGGGGACGAGGCAAATATAACTGACCCATTAGGTGGTTATTGGCTGTTTAGTGCAAAAACAGAATTGAAGATAAATAAGCATATCGCTTTTTTTGGTAGAGTCGATAATATTTTTGACAGGAATTATAAAACCTTTGGGGTTTATGGTGATGCATCAGAAGTCCTGGGCGATTCCTTTGATGACGGACGATTTGTTGCGCCCGGTGCACCAAGAGCTGGCTGGATAGGGATTAGACTATCCCTATAAAAAAACTGAAGTGTACTTCGCTCGTCTCTGTTTGCAGATTTCTAACATCTGCGCTTTTGACGATAGCCGCATTGCTGCGACAGATAATTGGACTCCCCCACCCTAAACAAACAGGTGGAGTATTATATCAGCTCTCAAACAAAATATATTAAGGAGTCCAGAGCATGAAGCATACTATGATTGGTATTGATTTAGCAAAAGAAGTTATACAGGAACTCACTTCCATCACCCAAAATACTGTCACAATTTAGCAGGTTTTGACAGTCTAAAAAGATTCTTTCTAGTAATAACATTCATTTCGCTTTAGAATAAACAGTTGTATCTACTCAGCGTGTTTGAAGCCAGGGATGTAGGTTATTGATTTATCAGGACGCGTGAATACATCCATG
>CAZDMC010000225.1:0-4127 GCA_964506335.1 uncultured Methylomarinum sp.
ATATCACCATTTAAATCTTGCTTTGTATAGCTTTTTAGCCAGCTAAAAATGGGAATGTATTGGGAGAAATTAACTTTACTAATTTGAATGGGAGCCATACAAAGTGCTGTAGGGTAGATAAGCGATAGCGTAATCCACCATTGTTAACTGATTTAGGAACGTGCATGTTCCTAAAAAATTAAAACCACAGAAATATCAGCCGTGTTCTCACTGTGGTAATCAAGTTAGAGTACTACGGTACTACGAATCTTCTTCTGTCAATTTCTTTACATAAGACGCTTTATGAGGAATATCAAAACGAATTCCTTTTATCATTATTTGCCAATATAACCAAGGGAAACCAAAGATTTTTCCAAACCACCATAAGCGGCTATTAGTTCTTGGATCTAAACATGGAAATGAAGGTGTTACTTCTCCGCCATAAGCAAATTCAGCTAGCATCACTGTATTTAATGATGTAGTTAGTGGGCATGAACCATAACCATCATAGCCTTCAACCAAATCTTTACTGTCCATTAATTTAAAAATATTATCAACCACAACAGGCACTTGCTTCCTTACCGCTGCTGCTGTTTTTGCATTGGGAGTAGAAGCCGCATCACCCAGACCAAATACATTGCTGAATTTATTGTGCTGTAAAGTAAACTGATTAACATCAACCCAGCCGCCCTCATTGGCTAAAGGACTGGTTTTAATAAAATCCGGTGCGCTTTGAGGTGGGGTTACATGAATCATGTCAAATTCTTTAGTAACCGTGGTTTTATTTCCATCGGCATCGCTGGTTTCAAATGTGGCTGTTTTGGCTTTACCATCAATAGCCACCAGATTATGGCCAAAATGGGTAGTGATACCATAATCGGCAATCACTTTAGTCAAGGCTTTTGCAAAAAATGGAACGCCAAACATGCCTGGGCCGGCATTAAGGAATTCAACATTAACCTTGTCTGAAATACCTTGTTTGCGAAACCGGTCTGCCGCAAGATACATGATTTTTTGTGGCGCACCAGCACATTTAATAGGCATGGGTGGTTGGGTAAATAAAATATTGCCTGACTCAACTTTTTGTAAAGTCTCCCATGTGTACTCAACCACATCGACAGAATAATTACTGCAAACGCAGTTTTTGCCGAGTGTTTCAGTCAAGCCATCAATTTTATCAAAATCCAGTTGCAAACCTGGACAAACCACCAAATAATCATAACTGACTGTATCGCCTGATTTTAGGGTAATTTTATTATCATCAGGCTGAAAGCTCTGGCAATACTCTTTAATCCAGTTTATTGCAGGATTAATAATATCTGCCTGATTTTTAGTCGCTCTTTTTAAAGTATAAGCACCACCACCAATAATGGTAAATCCAGGCTGATAATAATGCTTTTCAGAAGGTTCAATCAGAGCAATATCAATAGATGCATTTTTACGATGCATATTGTTTGCTAAAGAAACGCCAGCGGCACCGCCGCCGACTATGACTACAGAATGGTGTTGTTCAGACATTTTTTTCTCACTTTTGTATAATTAATTACAATATCCTTCTGTCTTTATAAAAGCGGAGTTATCTTAAAAACAGCCGCCAGTCCCCTTTCTTCATTTATAACTATGAAAACATTTGAATATAATACATCTTAAACTTGTTGTTTCCAAGCCTGGTATCCACCGGCAATAGATATTACATTGGTATAGCCCATGTTTTGCAGGGTATTGGCAGATAATGCCGCACGATTACCACCGGCGCAATAGACAATGATTGCTGATGATTTATCGCTAAGTCCCGATTGTTTTGCTATTTTAAATTCCAGTTCGCCACGAGGTATCAAAATTGCATTTTCTATGTATCCTGCATTAAATTCATGCTCTTCCCTTACATCAATGACCGTCACAGGACTATTGCTCATGATCTCTTTCGCTTTTAGAGGATCAATTTCTGTTATCTTTTCTTTAGCTTCATTGATCAAATCCTGCATACTGGCATTTTGACGTTTTGGATCAGAGCCTTCTACACGTTGCTCAGCGGCCTGATCGGCCTGCTCTTCATCAATTCCACAATAACGATTAGCAGGCACTGCCATATCAATCAGTTTGGGTTTAGGTAGATTAAGGTTCTGCATTATCTCAATAAACTCATCTCTTGTTTTGCTAGCCAGTCGTGAATTACTACTCCTTTCTTGAGCGATATTACTGATCCAGTGGCCATTGTAATCATGCCCAGGATATACAATAGTATCAGCAGACAAGGTAAATAAGCGTTGTGTTACACTATCGTATTGATCACCGGCATTACCGCCTTGAAAATCAGTACGGCCACAGCCGTTAATTAATAATGTGTCACCGGTAAAGACACGATCGCGCCATAAAAAGGAGATACTGCCTGGTGTATGTCCTGGCGTAGCGATGACTTTAATAGATTCGCTAGCACCAAACTCAAAAGTATCGCCGTCTTCAATCTATATATCTGCACTGGCAGCACCACAAAGTGAACTAACTGCTGTTTTAGCACCCAGTTTTTGCCTTAATTGGCCACTTGCTGTGACATGATCGGCATGAACATGTGTTTCCAATGAATATTTTAAGCTTAAATCATGTTCTTTTAATAATGTTAGATAGACCTCTATTTGTGTATCCACTGGATCAATTAATACGGCTTCTTTACTGTCCATATCTGCAATCAAATAGGTATAGGTACTGCTTATCTTATCAAATAGTTGTTTAAATAACATAGCTTGTCTCCTCAGGGGTCTCTTAAATTTAATATATAAGTATTTTATTATATATTAAATTTATAAAGATCAACAACTCTCATTTTTCAACTATTTCATAAATATAAAATAACTACAAAACAGTTACGTTTCCCTTTTCCACTTTATATACCCTCCCGTCAAAGAAACAACATTTGAATACCCCAAATCTTTCATCATCAATGCGGCAAGTGCCGAACGATTCCCCGATGCACAATATAAGATTACTGGCGCACTCTTCCCTTTAGACGCTAAGGCAGTTTCAACTTTTGAGCGAATATCGCCGCGCGGTATATTGACGGCATTTTCAATATGTCCCAGATTAAACTCATTAACTTCTCGCACATCCAAAATAATTGGATTACTCTGTGCAATCAGACTCTGAGCCGTTTTTATATCAATCTCATTGATCTGTTGTTTTACCTGGTTAATATTGCCCTGCACACCCCGTCGTTCTTTATCAGGCCTGATAAATTCATTATCATTAGCCATTTGCTGTGCTTCTTCCTCTTCAATTCCACAATACAGATTAGCGGGTACGGCTTTATCAATTAATTTTGGCACGGGTAAATTCAGATTATTCATGATTTCGATAAACTCTTCTCTGGTTTTACCCGCCAACCGTGGATTCTTTGATTTCTCCTGATAAATACAACTAACAAAGTCTCCTTTATAATCGTGTCCTGGGTATACCAGGGTTTCGCCTGGCAAGGTAAATAACTTTTTTGTAACAGAGTCATATAACTGCCCCGGATCACCATTTTGAAAATCTGTACGCCCACAGCCTCCTATAAATAAAGCATCACCGGTAAAAACTTTGTCATTCCATAAAAAACTGAGGCTACCTGGTGTATGTCCGGGGGTGCTGATAGCCTTGATAATGGTATCATTACCAAAAGCGAATATTTCATCCCCTTGTAATTGGTTATCGGCTGTTTCTGCACCGCAGTGAAGACCTATACAAGTCTGTGCACCTGTTGCCTGCCTTAACAAACCACTGCCTGAAACATGATCCGCATGTACGTGGGTTTCAAAAGAATACATTAGTTTCAAATCCAGCGATCCAAGCAATGCTAAATAATCTTCCACCCCGGTATCAACTGGATCAATAAAAGCAGCTTCTTTACTGTCTGGGTCTGCAATTAAGTAAGTATAAGTACAACTGGTTTTATCAAATAATTGTTTAAAAATCATTTTATTTTCCTTGTAACGAATTTGCTTGTTTTATTAAATCAATAGTATCTATTCAACATATTTGAAGCCAGGGGAGTAGCTTATTGGTTTGACCAATAGATTTTTTTAAAAAATTAATAATGTAGCCGGTATGAAGCTTGCGTAATACGGCAGATTCGACGGTAAAGAACCCGTATTACACTCCGTTTCATACGAGCT
>CAZDMC010000226.1:0-4116 GCA_964506335.1 uncultured Methylomarinum sp.
AGATATTAATGTTTTTGATAATGTTGCATTACCGTTAAGAGAACATACAGCTCTTAGTGAGTCAATGATTCGTACCCTGGTTTTAATGAAGTTACATGCCGTTGGCCTGCGTGGTGCCAGAGATTTGATGCCGGGTGAATTATCAGGTGGCATGGCTAGGCGAGTTGCCCTGGCCAGAGCGATTGCCTTAGATCCTATGATGATTATGTATGACGAGCCTTTTACTGGCCAAGATCCTATATCTTTAGGTACCTTAGTTCAATTGATTAAAGAGCTTAACAATACGCTGGGACTTACTAGCATTATTGTTTCCCATGATGTTGAAGAAACCATTAGCATTGCTGACTATATTTATGTCTTGTCAGAAGGTAAGGTTGCAGGGCACGGGACGCCAGAGCAAATAAAAAACTCGGATTCAAAGTGGGTACAACAATTTATGAACGGCGATGCAGACGGTCCCGTACACTTTCATTATCCAGCCGACGACTATAATAAAGACCTCTTTCAATGATTGATTTTTTTCAACAATTAGGAAAAACTACGCTTTCCAGTTTTGCAAAACTGGGAAGAAGTTATTTTTTCCTGATACAGACTCTTGTGGGGATTTTATCCGTTATCCCACGGCCCAGATTGTTAACCAAACAACTCTATTCTGTCGGCGTTTTATCCTTTTTAGTCATCTCGATATCGGGTTTATTCGTCGGCATGGTTCTGGGTTTACAAGGTTTTTATATCTTATCTAATTTTGGTGCGGAAGAAACTTTGGGTGTCATGGTTGCCGCTTCCTTGGTCAGAGAACTGGGTCCTGTTGTTGCTGGCTTGCTATTTGCCGGACGAGCAGGTTCTGCTTTAACCGCAGAAATCGGCCTGATGAAAGCCACTGAACAATTATCAGGCATGGAAATGATGGCAATCGACCCAATAAAACGGATCATGGCACCTCGATTTTTAGCAGGATTTATCTCAATGCCTCTGCTCGCCGCATTGTTCAGTGCCATAGGTGTTGTTGGCGGACAAATAGTAGGTGTTGGTCTGTTAGGCGTTGATGATGGAGCCTACTGGTCACAAATGCAAGCTACTTTAGATTTTCAGGACGACATCGTTAACGGCATCATCAAAAGTATTATTTTTGGTTTTGTGGTTTCATGGATTGCCCTGTTTGAAGGCTACGATGCCATACCAACTTCTGAAGGTGTCAGTCGCGCTACAACTAGAACCGTAGTCAATTCTGCTTTTGCTATTCTTGGTCTTGATTTTATTTTGACCGCACTCATGTTTGGAGATATTTAACATGCATAATTCAAAAACTCAGGAAACACTGGTGGGGCTTTTTGTTGCCTGTGGTATTGCCGCATTATTTTTTATGGCGATGCAAATAAGTAATCTCAGTGCCTTTTCTGATGAAAACACATATTCCATCAAAGCCCACTTTGATACATCGGGAGGCCTTAAAGTCAAATCACCCGTAACTATTGCAGGTGTTCGTGTGGGCAGGGTTACCGATGTCTTTATTGATACAGAAATTTATGTATCTGTAGTTCAAATGGATATTGAAACAAAATATAAATTATCTGATGATACCTTTGCAAAAATCTATACCGCCGGATTATTAGGCGAACAATACATTAGCCTTGACCCAGGTGGCTCAGAGGTATTTTTAAAGGAAAATGATGTGATAGAAAATACACAACCTGCGATTATTTTAGAAGAAGTGCTCGGTGCATTTCTTACCAAAGACGATGCTCCCAAACAATAATGCCCTCATTTAAGCTAATAAAAAAAGATAACGGCAATTATTTTGCCGAAGGTGACTTAACTTTCTTCACCATTAATAAAAAAACCATCAAATCATTTGAATTTTTAAAGTCAACTAACGGCTTATGTATCGACTTAACAAAAGTTAATCATGCAGATAGTGCCGGTCTGGCACTTTTGATTGAATGGATAAAACACAGTAAACTATATCAGTCCAAGCTATCATTTATTAATATTCCTGAGCAATTATTAACACTGGCAAGACTCAGTGGCTTTGAAATTAACGCCTATAATGTTAATGAATAACTACAATAGACTTTAGCTCTGATTTTATACACATTCCTCAATGCTTATACTCAATCCCTATGGATAAACTCATTATTACTGGCGGCACACAACTGTCAGGAGAACTTAGAATTGCAGGTGCAAAAAATGCAGCTCTTCCTATTTTAGCGGCTGCTTTGCTCAGCGAAGAACCCGTCACTATTGGAAACATCCCCCATTTGCATGATATTACCACCACTATGCAACTGTTAGGGCAAATGGGCGTTCGTCTGACTATTGATGAAAAAATGAACATTGAGGTCGACACCTGTGAGATAAACAAGTTTGAAGCACCTTATGAACTAGTTAGAACCATGCGTGCCTCTATTTTGGTACTGGGGCCTTTGCTAGCACGCTTTGGTCAAGCCCATGTTTCCTTACCCGGTGGTTGTGCCATTGGTACCCGTCCGGTAGACATTCATCTTGACTCATTAATAAAAATGGGGGCTAAAATCAGTGTGCAATCTGGTTATATTCTCGCCAAAGCCAGCCGCTTAAAAGGTTGTCGACTGGTTCTGGATAAAGTCACAGTGACAGGCACAGAAAACCTGTTAATGGCGGCTGTTTTAGCCGAAGGTACTACTATTATCGAAAACGCTGCAAAAGAACCTGAAGTATCTGATCTGGCACATTTCTTAAATGCCATGGGGGCTAAAATAACAGGTATTGATACTGATGTGCTGGTGATTGAAGGGGTTGAAAAAATAGGTAAAAAAGACCTACATTATAATATAGTGCCTGACCGCATTGAAACCGGTACTTATTTAGTGGCAGCAGCCATTACCCGAGGAAAAATCAAGCTTAAGGATACCCGCCCTGATATTCTTGACGCTGTTCTCGACAAGTTAAAAGAAGCAGGGGCTGAGATTACCACAGGCAAAGACTGGATTGAACTGGATATGAAAGGCAAACAGCCCAAAGCCGTCAGTGTTCGAACCGCACCCTACCCTGCATTTCCAACTGATATGCAGGCACAATTTACTGCAATGAATACAGTGGCCGAAGGTGTAGGCACAATTACCGAAACCGTGTTTGAAAACCGCTTTATGCATGTTCAGGAAATGCAACGTATGGGTGCAAATATTCAACTGGAATCCAATACCGCGATTTGTACAGGCCAGCAACAATTAACAGGCGCACCGGTCATGGCAACTGATCTTCGGGCATCGGCCAGCCTGGTTTTAGCAGGATTAGTAGCAGACGGCGATACCCTGGTTGACCGTATTTATCACATTGACCGTGGCTATGACCATATTGAAGAAAAACTGGCTCAACTAGGTGCCACCATCAAAAGAATCGCGGGGTAAGGTTTTATGTTAACCATTGCAGTATCAAAAGGCCGGATTTATGATGATGCCCTGCCCTTATTAGCAGAAGCTGGCATAGTCCCGATTGATAATCCAAAAACCAGTAGAAAGCTGATTCTTCGCACCAATAAAGACGATGTACAATTAGTTATCATTCGCGCCACAGATGTTCCGACCTTTGTGGAATATGGTGCTGCAGATATGGGCATTGCCGGAAAAGATGTTTTACTGGAACATGGGGCAGAAAACTTATATGAACCCTTGGATTTAGGCATTGCAAAATGTCGATTAATGACCGCCACACCGGTCAATGCACCTGAAATTAAAGGCCGAATTAAAGTCGCGACTAAATATGTAAAAACAGCGCAACGCTATTTTGCCAGTATTGGCGTGCAAGCCGAAATTATCAAGCTTTATGGCGCCATGGAATTAGCACCTCTGGTCGGTCTGGCTGACTGTATTGTTGATGTGGTTGATACTGGAAACACGCTAAAAGCCAATGGTCTGGAGCCTAAAGAATTGATTGCTCATATCAGTTCTCGCCTGGTGGTTAATAAAGCTTCAATGAAAATAAAGCATGAGATTATTCAATCGCTCATCGACCAATTTGAAAAAACGCTGGCAAAACGCCCATAATCCCAGATAAATCAGTTGAACGCTCAGTTTGTGCATAAGGGATTGAATAGTGAGTATAACTCAATTTTATTGCTCTCACCCGTTAGGTGAGATA
>CAZDMC010000227.1:0-4064 GCA_964506335.1 uncultured Methylomarinum sp.
TTTTATTGCTCACCCATTCGGTGAGTGGTTTTCGCTTCACGGTTTTGTGAATAACTGATTTTTCTAGGATGAAACCAGCGTCCATTAATTCTGCCTGAGCACCGATGGGTTCAGACAGAACTTAATAGAAGCGATCTTAAAATAAATTAGTGAGCAATTACTTTAGCTTTGCTTTTTTTAGCTGACTCAGTATTATCCCTGATATTTTTATCCACATTATTAGGTGAAGGTGGGTATTGTAAGGCAAGCTCTAATACTTCATCAATCCAGCGCACAGGTTTAATAGCCAGATTATTTTTAATGTTTTCAGGGATTTCAATTAAGTCTTTTTCATTTTCTGAGGGGATCAGCACGGTGGTAATGCCGCCTCGGTGTGCTGCTAGTAATTTCTCTTTTAAGCCACCAATGGGTAAAATCTCACCTCTTAATGTTATTTCACCGGTCATGGCTACATTGGCTCGAACCGGTATTTTAGTTAAGGCAGATATAATGGCGGTACACATGCCAATTCCAGCGCTCGGCCCGTCTTTAGGGGTGGCACCTTCAGGGACATGAATATGAATGTCATTCTTCTGAAAAACACTGTTATCGATACCTAACACTTCGGCGCGGTTCCTAACAACAGTCATAGCGGCTTCAATTGATTCTTTCATGACATCGCCCAGTTTACCGGTTGCTGACTGCTTTCCTTTACCCGGCATAATGGCTGTTTCAATAGTTAATAATTCGCCACCTACCTCAGTCCAGGCTAAACCAGTAACCTGGCCTACTTGGTCAAATTCCTCAGCCAGGCCATAACTAAAACGTTTAACACCTAGATAATCATGCAAGTTCTTTTCTGAAATAGAAACTGTTGTGTTGCGGGGTTTTAGTAATAAGCCTTTAACCACTTTACGACAAATTTTTGATATTTCACGTTCTAAGGCGCGAACGCCTGCTTCACGCGTGTAAAATCGAATAATATTTTTGATTGCAGACTTTGAAATAGAAATTTCCTTCGGCTTCAGTCCGTTATTTTTGATTTGTTTTATTAATAAAAAGCGACTGGCAATATTAATTTTTTCATCTTCTGTATATCCTGCCAAGCGGATAACTTCCATTCTATCTAATAATGCATGGGGGATATTTAGGGTGTTAGCTGTGGCAACAAACATGACATCGGATAAATCAAAATCAACTTCCAGATAATGATCTGCAAAGGTATGATTTTGTTCAGGATCAAGCACTTCTAGTAGGGCTGACGAGGGATCTCCACGAAAATCAGTCGCCATTTTGTCAATTTCATCCAATAAAAACAGTGGGTTTCGTGTTTTTGCTTTGGATAAATTCTGCAAGATTTTTCCAGGCATTGAGCCGATATAAGTCCGTCTATGACCTCGTATTTCAGCTTCATCTCTGACTCCACCCAAAGCCATGCGCACATACTTTCGATTGGTTGCTCGAGCAATTGATTGACCTAGTGACGTTTTCCCTACGCCTGGAGGTCCTACTAAACATAGAATAGGGCCTTTAAGCTTTTTAACCCGTTGCTGTACCGCCAAATATTCCAGAATTCTTTCTTTAACTTTTTCAAGACCATAGTGATCTGTGTCTAATACCTCTTCAGCCGCTTTAAGGTCGTGTCTCACCTTGGTTTTCTTCTTCCAGGGAACACTAACCATCCAATCTAAATAATTACGCACAACGGTAGCTTCCGCAGACATCGGCGACATTAATTTTAATTTATTAATCTCGGCATCGGCTTTGGTTCTAGCGTCTTTTGACATGCCGGCTGCTGCAATTTTCTTTTCCAGTTCTTCAATTTCATTGCTGGCATCATCCATGTCTCCCAGCTCTTTCTGAATCGCTTTCATTTGCTCATTCAGATAATATTCCCTTTGATTTTTCTCCATTTGTTTTTTGACACGGACACGAATCCTTTTTTCCATTTCCAGCAAGTCACTTTCACCTTCCATTAAAGTCATTAAGCTTTCCAGGCGCTTTGCTATATCTTCCATTTCCAGCATGGCTTGTTTTTCTTCGACTTTTAAGGTCATGTGTGCGGCAATAGTATCTGCCAAACGGCTCAGATCATCAATACCCGCTAATGAATTCAATACTTCTGGAGGGATTTTATTATTTAATTTCACATACTGATCAAATGAATTGATGGTGGTGCGCTGTAAAACTTCCTGTTCCTGATCTGAAATGGTGAGCTGATTACTTATTTCTGTTACTGTTGCGGCATAATAACCATTAAACTCTTGATATTGAGTCACTTTACAACGCTGACTGCCTTCAACTAACACTTTAACAGTGCCATCAGGAAGTCTTAATAACTGTAGAACATTGGCTAATGTTCCTGCCTGATAAAGATCATTAAAACCCGGGTCATCTACATTGGCATGTTTTTGTGCAACTAACAGTAACTGCTTATCTTCATTCATAGCCGCATCAATAGCATCTATTGATTTATCTCTACCCACAAATAAGGGGATAACCATGTGAGGGTAAACAACTACATCTCTAAGCGGTAAAACAGGTATTAAATGGTCATTATTCTCTAAATTGATCAGTTCATTCATATTAAGCTTTTGTATTTTGTTGGTCTGAATTTATCTGCTTCTAATTAATAGGTATAAATTCGCATACAAGACAGCAGCTTGCCTTATCCTACATAGGATTGGATATGGGGGGGAATCTTAAAAAAACAACGGTTTCTATGGCTATTCTTTACAGCATATTATCATCAAAAAAGGCGACCTGAAAACAAGTCGCCTTTTTTGATTACAAAGCATAATATTGACTATATTATCAAGTCGTTATGCTTTTTTCTTTTCAGCCTCATAAACCAGTAGCGGTTCAGATTCACCTAAAACAACACTTTCATCAATCACTACTTTACTGATATTGTCTGCCGAAGGAATTTCATACATGGTATCTAGCAAAATATTTTCAACGATAGTCCTAAGCCCTCTGGCACCGGTTTTTCTACTCATTGATTGTCTGGCAATTTCAGCCAGCGAATCCCCTCTAAATTCAAGTTCAGTTCCTTCCATGGCAAATAAATGCTGGTATTGTTTGATTAAAGCATTTTTGGGTTCTGTTAAAATTTGTACTAAAGCGGCTTCATCCAGCTCTTCCAGAGTAGCAACAACAGGAAGACGGCCTACAAATTCAGGAATTAATCCGTATTTAATCAAGTCTTCTGCTTCAATCTGGGCAAAAAGCTCGCCTACATTTTCTTCTTCTTCCTTGCTTTTTATTTCTGCTGAAAAACCAATGCCGCCTTTTTCAGTACGATCTTTTATCACTTTATCCAGGCCGGCAAAAGCACCTCCTACAATAAACAGGATATTCGCGGTATTAACTTGTAAAAATTCCTGTTGAGGGTGTTTTCTTCCACCTTGCGGTGGAATAGATGCAACAGTACCTTCTATTAGTTTGAGTAGAGCCTGTTGTACGCCCTCCCCTGAGACATCCCGGGTGATTGAAGGATTATCTGATTTTCGGGTGATTTTATCAATCTCATCAATATAAACAATCCCTGTTTCTGCTTTTTCTACATCGTAATCACATTTCTGCAGTATTTTCTGGATGATATTCTCAACGTCTTCACCGACATAACCGGCTTCTGTTAAGGTGGTTGCATCGGCAATAGTAAAAGGCACATCCAGCAACCTCGCCAGTGTTTCAGCCAATAAGGTTTTGCCTGAGCCAGTCGGGCCAATCAATAAAATATTAGATTTTGCCAGTTCGATTTCATCTTTCTGACTATTACTACGGAGGCGTTTATAATGGTTATAGACTGCCACCGATAACATTTTCTTGGCACTTTCCTGGCCAATAACATAGTTATCAAGCTCACTTTTTATTTCTTTGGGTTTAGGTAATTCACCATCAGAAAATTCACTCTGTTCTTGTAATTCATCCCTGATAATATCATTACAAAGCTCAACACATTCGTCACAAACATAGACAGATGGGCCTGCAATCAGTTTTCTAACTTCATTCTGGCTTTTACCGCAAAAAGAACAATAAAGAAGTTTTTCGTCATCCTTACTATTTTTGTCTTTACTCATAAA
>CAZDMC010000228.1:0-2081 GCA_964506335.1 uncultured Methylomarinum sp.
GCGACGTTTGTTGCCTGTTCTGCCAAATAGCTGGGTGTGCAGATATTGCCCGGTAAATCAGCAAGGAATTTAGTTAAATCAATACCTTTAGCAATAGCAAGACCTTGTTTTAATCCTAGTTTTGCAGCAGACTCAGTTTCAGCGGTTGCTGTGATGAGTATTTTTTTTAGCTTATTATCAGGTTCTTTAATACTTTTAGTTTGCTGATATTTATAAAGAGCATCATTAAAAATTTCAACAATTTGTCGGGTTTTCCAAAGGGTATCTGTATTTTTAATCTCAATATCGGCTAAAGTACAGGTTACGGAAGTTAATTTTGCTGTTTTTATGGTTGAAATTGCAGCAGATAGTGCTTTGCGGTACAGCTTTGAAGTTAGTTTTTCTTTTTCTCCAAGGCCAACAAGTAAAATACGAGGAATCGTGCTATCGGCAAGATAATTGATGAGTAAGGTCTCTGCATTTTTGCCCTTGATATCATCTCGAACAATGAGCTTTTTAATAAGCCCTTGATTTAGTGAGTCAATTATTTCAGCTGATGGGCTAAGCTGTTGGTTTTCATAAAGACCAACAATAATACAGTCAGTTTCTAGTTTGTCTAAAGCTAGGGTTTCTATAGAATAGTCCATATGGTTTGTAAAAGAATAAATTAATAATACCCATAATTATACATCAGTTTTTAAGGTGAGTTGCTTGAGCATAGCGTCGAAAGAAATAAGTAAAGTAAGGTCTTATCGCTTTATTAGCGTTTTAGACAAAATGATTATGACGGATTTGATGAAAACATTACTGTCTGTGTTGTCAGTGATTGTCATTATCATTGTCAGTCGACAATTCATTAAAGTGTTAGCAAAGGCTATTGAAGGCAATATTGCTAATGAAACTGTTATGAATATTTTAGGTTTAAATACGGTTATTGCCATCAGTGCTTTTTTACCTGCTTCAACTTTTATGGCCATTTTGATGGTTTTAGGGCGAATGTATAGAGACAATGAAATAGCAGCAATTGCTTCTGCAGGGGGTGGAGTAGGTACTATTTATAGAGCTGTTTTTTTGCTGGTTTTGCCACTTTGCATTATTACCACCGGATTTTCATTGATTGCAACACCGTGGGCCGAAGCTAAAATCAAGTCATTAACGCATGAAGACAAAAAAGTAGCAGATATCAGAGGGATCGCTGCGGGTCGGTTTAGTGAATATAGTCAAGGGGATTTGGTTTTTTATACGGAAGACATAGCAGCTGATAAGCGAATGAGCAAAGTTTTTGTACAAAATAGGGGGGGTGAAAAATTAGGCATAGTTAATGCTAAGTATGGCCGGATTAAAAACTTGCCGGGGGGCGTATACCTGGTTTTAGAACAAGGTGAAAGAGTACAAGGTATACCCGGTGATATGGATTTTATTGTTGAAAAATTTGAGGAATATGCGATCCGGATAGAAAAGAAGACAACGGTACTTCGCCTAAAACGTGACGCTATTCCTACTGCAACATTATGGGCTTCTGATAAATTGCCAGATGTAGTGGAAATTCAAAAACGCTTATCCATTCCACTGGCGGTAATCTTTTTAAGTTTTCTGGCGGTGCCTTTGGCAAAACTAGCACCTCGTGGTGGGATATATGGCAGTCTCGCTGTTGCCTTCGCTATTTATTTTATTTTTGGCAATTTAACACGGGTGAGTCATAGCTGGGTTGTTAATGAAATAATACCTGTCTGGCTTGGCTACTTTTGGATTTATTTTATATTGCTGCTGCTAGGCTGTGTATTACTGATTCGTTTATATGGCATAAAATGGGTAGTGATGAAAATTAAACAGCGAGGTGTTTTGTGAGTGTTTTAACGCGCTATATTGTCAGGGAAGTACTAAAAGGCTCTCTGGTCGCGTTGATCATTTTGTTAACACTGTTTAATTTGTTTACCTTAAGTGACGAAATGAAAGACCTCGGTACCGGCGATTATGGCTTAAAGGAAATATTTTTATATCTTGCTTTAACATCCCCCCGAGTATTTTATGAGCTGGTTCCCTCAGCCGCCTTATTAGGTAGTCTTTTTGTGGTGGGGTCAATGGGAAACAATCGGGAAATT
>CAZDMC010000228.1:2114-4039 GCA_964506335.1 uncultured Methylomarinum sp.
ATTAGAGCGGTGATGCTGGCAGGCGTGGTGCTCTTGATAATTTCTGTTTTAGTCGGCGAATTTGTAGCTCCTGACGCTGAACGTAAGGCTCAGTTACTAAAAACCAATGCCCAAAACAAGACGGTGATGCACTCTAAACATGGCTTGTGGTTGAGAGAAGGATTAAAATTTATTAATGTGCGTAAAATCCAGCAAAAAGGCAATTTGTCTGATATTTATATTTATGAGGTAGATGAGCAGAACCGTTTGGTGTTAATGACGCATGTAGAACAAGCAGAATTTATCGGGAATGAACAATGGGATTTGCAGGGGATTAAGCAAACTGAAATATCTACCCGGCAGACCTTTTCAACTAGCAAAGATCAGATGTTATGGGACACTTCAATTGATCCTGATTTGTTGAATGTAGTGGTGGTTAAATCAGATAATATGTCTTTATATGACCTGTTTATGTATATTGAGTTTTTGAAAGAAAATAATCAGAAGTCGCAAACTTATGAATTGGCTTTTTGGAGTCGATTAATAAATCCTTTAGTGACCTTTGTAATGTTGATGATTTCCATTCCCTTTGTTGTGGGAGCAAGTCGGGGTGTAGGTACAGGAGGAAGGATGATGATAGGTGTCATTATCGGTATGAGCTTTAATATTTTCGACAAAATAGCAGGTCATCTGGGTCTGGTTTATGGATATAACCCCATGTTAATGGCTATTATACCCAGTATTGTGGTTTTTTTCGGCGCGGTTTATGCGGTGAGCCGGGTGCGATAAAACGGGGCGTGTTCATCATACTAAAGAGACAGTTTATATCCTTCAGTATGATGAGAAAGAGCAGAGACTATTTTTATTGTTTAGTCATAAAAAAGTAATTGAATTTACAATGCAATATCATCTCTTTACCTTCCAGTTTAACTACTTTGCAGTCTTCGTATTTTTCTCTTCCAGGCATGAATTGTTTTCTGATAACACCATCGACAATAGAATATTTGATTTTTATTCCTTGAGCTGAACTCATTCTACGATCGCGTGAAACAGCTGTTATCGTACCGTCTTTGCCAAAAGTCCAGTCGTTGTTAATGGCGACTTTTTCTTTGTGTAATGCAGCCGATTCATGGTGGATATTCCATTTACCAAGAATAGGTTTGTGGTCTTCCAGTACAATAAATTTTTCGGCTGCGAATGCAGAAGAAGCCAGTAAAACAGCAACTATTGATAAAATTTTTATTGTTGTTTTCATTTTTTATAAACTCCAATTGAGGGGGGGGAACTAGTTTAAACTGATTATAACATAGAGGATTGTGACTATAAGCTGAATCAAGGTTAATTTGTTTGTGGGAATAGATAATATGATCATAGTATATAACAATATAACAATATAATAAATTTATAAAGTACTTGGGTTTATTTAATGCCATATCATTTAGTGGCTGCCCTTAAATCCTTGCTCTTTAACTATTTACTTTGTAGCGTATTTTCCGCGCCAAGAAGCTCAGCGATAAATTCCATGTGAGGCGCTGTTTGAGGCGTAACTGGAATTTTCCACTCTTTTCTTTCGATACGAGACAGAATATTATTTAACCAAATTCGGTTCGACCTGGCTTGCTCGACGATAAATATGTACGAAGACTCCTGAGTAGTGTCAGTAATGATGGCAAAATCTTCAAACCAGACATCAATCGTTTCTGATTCCCCTGCCAGTTGTATCTGCATGTATGATTTTCGGGCTTCGAGGTCAAAATTAAAACCGGTTAATTCTGCAATATCTTTAAGAATAATATTGGCTATACATGAAACTAACTTATTAGGCGTCCATTTTATGACTGTCTTTGTTAAACTTGTTTTAAAACTCATTTCTCCCCCGTTATTAATATTATAATCTTTGCTTTTACCTATCAAGAAATATTATATTTCATATAAATTTCATTCTG
>CAZDMC010000229.1:0-3999 GCA_964506335.1 uncultured Methylomarinum sp.
AATGAGTAATATCCATTTCATCAAAAAAGATCTCGCCAGCCTCTGCTTTTATCAGTCCTACCAGCATATAAAAACTGGTTGTTTTACCCGCACCATTAGGACCGAGTAAACCGACAACTTCCCCGGTATCAACATATAGGCTGACATCATCAACCACATTGCGTTTGTTATAGCTTTTGACTAGGTTTAATCCACTTAATCGGGTCATTTTTTTTCAGGTTCTATTGCTGGCTGATTATCATTTTTTGCTTTTGATTTAAAAACAGAGTGTACTCTTTTTGTATCAGACGACTTGTCACCTGCTTTAATCAAAGCATTTTTACTATCATAAATGATTATCCGGCTAGCGGATCGACTGCTCCCTTGAGAAACTACCGCTTCTTCAATTAAGATCAACTTGTTTTGCTTTGGATAATATTCGCCAGTTAAACCTTCGCCATGTATATACTCTTTACCTACGCCAGGAAGTTGCTTGAACTTTGCCGGTTTACCCGTAAATATCATCTTCTCTACATCACCATTTTTAAGGTGAACAACCAGTTTATCGGATGTTATATACAAAGTACCCTGTTTAGTAATAACATTTCCGGTATAAATGCTGATTTGTGTTTTATCATTAAAACTGGCTGTATTTGAATCAATATATACAGGTTGATCTGAGTCACTTTCCAGTGCATAAACCTCATTGATAAATAGTAGCAAAAAAGAAATAACACTTATCTTAATTAACTTCATATCGTCCTTTAACTCTTGACAAAAACTTCACCTTAACGGGGTGCTTAAATGTTGCTTGCATTCCAATGCCTGCTGTTCTGTTAGGGGTATCTATTATTTCTGCCCATCGCTTAGTTTCTGCATAGCTGACGGACAGCTTAACCCTTAAATCCGAGGTATTAATTTTAAAGGGGCGGCGTTTTCTTGTCCCTTTTCTACTGATAAAAACCTTTCCAGACAAAAATAAATGGTCGCCATCAGCTTCTAATATGCCTTTCTCTGATTTTATCACCCAGGGTGGTAGATCAGGGTTATACAATGTCATCACCGGTTTCTCAAGATGGGTGGTGCCATCACTACTATAATGAATCATTTCATCGGCATTCAATTCGTTCTTTATCTTCCCTGCAACATCCATTTCTTTTTTGTAATAGCCTAAGCTAAAATAGTCAGGACTGTGGTCAGCAGCAATAATATCTTTAGTTTCTTTTTCCTCAAAAAGATCGGCTAAAAACCAGCTGCCTGCCGCTAAAACAAACAACACCACGAAGACTCTGATTTGACTGCCACTCATTGCAAATAACTCTGCAAAACAGCGTCAAAAGTCCCCTGAGATTGCATGATAAAGTCACAAATTTCTCTCACTGCTCCTAGGCCGCCCGGTGTTTCAGTACACCAATCTGCATATTCCTTAACCGCAAAATTAGCATCACTGACAGCAATGGATAAGCCAACCCGGGTCATAATAGGCAAATCAATCAAATCATCTCCTACATGCGCTGCTTGCTCAGGTTTAATCGACAGTGCCTGGATGATTTTGTTGAATGCCGCTACTTTATCTTCATGCCCTTGATAAAGATGCTCAACGCCTAAATTTTTCATTCGTATAGCGACTGAATTTGAACGTCGCCCTGAAATAGCAGCAACCTCAACACCCGATTGCCTTAATAATTTTATACCATGACCATCACGGGCATGAAAACATTTATACTCCTTGCCCTGATCGTCAAAGAATAACCGTCCATCCGTCAACACCCCATCAACATCAAGGATCAACAATTTTAACTTCCGCGCTTTTTCAATGATATCTTGCATTTAACCTTGTACCTGTATTTTCAAACTATTCCGGCTCGAACCAAATCATGCATATTTAATGCGCCTTCCAATTTATTCTGTGCATCTACAATCAACAATGCATTAATCTTTTTTTGTTGCATCACTTTCATTGCTTCCGCCGCTAAAACGTCCGAACTAATCATCGCACAGTTTAAAGTCATTACTTCTAAAATTTTAGTGCTATGAATATTCATGTTTTTTCCCAGCATCCGCCGCAAATCACCATCGGTAAAAATACCGACCACTTGAGCACTGCTATCAACAATGGCAGTCATTCCTAATGTCTTTTCTGTCATTTCCAGTAATGCATCCGCTACCACCGCTGTTTCAATCGTTGAAGGCACTTCCTGTCCCGAATGCATAATATCACTTACTCTCAGCAATAAACGTCTACCCAGACTTCCGCCAGGATGTGAAAGCGCAAAATCATCACGAGTGAAACCCTTTGCCTCTAGCAGTGAGACAGCAAGTGCATCGCCCATAACCAAAGCAGCCGTGGTGCTGGAAGTAGGTGCAAGCCCCAGCGGACAGGCTTCTTGCTCAACAGCAACATTAAGATGAACAGTGGCAAATTTTGCTAATGATGATGCCGGATTCCCGGTCATTGCTATAAAAGGTACATCAATACGCTTAATAATGGGCAAAATAGTCAAGACTTCACCGGTTTCACCTGAATAAGACAACGCTAACACCACATCTTGCTGGGTGATCATACCTAAATCGCCATGACTGGCTTCCCCTGGATGAACATAAAAAGCAGGTGTACCAGTGCTGGCCAATGTTGCTGCTATTTTTCCAGCAATATGCCCCGATTTACCCATCCCAGTTACAATCACACGCCCTTTACATTCAAGCATCAAATGACAGGCCTGTACAAACTGATCATTGATTCTTTCTTGCAAAGCAGATATTGCCTGCAATTCTGTTTTGATAACAGCCAGTCCCAGTGTTTTTAAATTTAGGTCATTCACCGTCATAATGTTATGCTACTGCGCCTTGAAAAACAAAATACTGATAGGCACAAAAAGCCAGCAGTAAGCCAAAGCCTTCCACTCGATTTATTTGACCGGCGTTGCGAAGTCCATAACCTAAAATAAATAACACGCCGGTAAATACCAGCAAAACCGGAAAATCACGATAAATCACACTCTCTGCTACCGCGCCAGGTGCTAATAGTCCAGGCAATGAATACACCGCTAACAGATTATATAAATTTGAACCAATCACGTTGCCTACTGCTAGATCATCTTCCTTTTTTAATACACTGGTAATTGACGCTGCCAGTTCAGGTAAACTGGTACCAAAAGCAACAATAGTTAAGCCTATCACCAGATCACTGACCCCAAAAGACTCGGCAATATTCACTGCTGCCCAGACAATAACGCGAGAACTGACTAACAAGCCAATCAAGCCGACAACAAAGAAAAAATAGGCTTTTTGTGTAGGAATAGCCTTGGGCATTTCCTTGAGTAATTCTTTTTCCAAAGGATCGACAATCGTGGCATTCATTTGCTCCTTTCTGGCTAAAGCAATCATCCAGGTCAAAAATAAAACCAGCATAGTCAACATTAATAAACTATCTATCATGCCCAATCCATCAAACGACAGAAAGTAGCAAATCAGACTCACCACCATTAAAACCGGCAATTCTCGCTTAAGCAATGCTGATTTAAACATCAAAGGAGAAAGCAGGGCAGTACAACCCAGAATTAAGCCTATATTAGCAATATTAGAGCCTATGGCATTACCGATAGCCAAACCAGGATTTCCTTGTAGTGAAGCAATGGCTGAAACCAGTATCTCCGGTGTAGAAGTACCTAGTCCAACCACAGTCAAGCCAATCAATAAAGGAGAAATGCCATAGTTTTTAGCAATGCTTACAGCACCGACAACAAATTTGTCGGCGGCAATGACTAAAACGATTAACCCTCCGAGCATCGCAATAAAGTTGAGAAACATAAGAAATAAGCTAAATTTAAGAGTTAGATAAACTTTTATTATGCCATTTTTGTGCCACTTCACCCAAGTCCTTTTATTTAAGACACATTTAACCTAGATAAATCAGTTGGCCGCTTACACTTGTGCATAAGCCATAGTAAAGTCTGTATTACTCGGTTTTTTATTGCTCACCCATTCGGTGAGTGGTTTTCGCTTCACGGTTTTGTGAAT
>CAZDMC010000230.1:0-3990 GCA_964506335.1 uncultured Methylomarinum sp.
CTCATTGTTTAACCCCTTTGACACAGTTTACAACTTAAACTACTGTCTTAAAACCAGGATCCACTATAGATGATTTATCAGAGCTCGTATTTTTTGATTTTATACCATAAGCTCCGTTCACTAATATTTAATTGCTGTGCGGCTTTGGCTTTATTATTCGTTTGACTAAGCGTTTTATGAATTATCTGTCGTTCTAACTGCTCTACTTGTTCATTGAGATCGTGGCAAGTAACTTGATTCTCATCAGTTGGTTGATGAACGGGGCTTACAGATTCAGTGGTTTGCTGAGTATTAAAAGGTAAATGTTGTGTGTCGACTGGTTTTCCGACACAAATTACCGCAGCTCTTTCCATCATGTTTTCTAGCTCACGCACGTTTCCCGGCCAAGCATAATTCAGTAATTCCTGTTTAGCTTTAGAGGTAATACCCGAATATGTAAAACCAAATTCAGCGGTGTGTTCTTTTAAAAAGTGTTCAGCAAGAATAATAATATCTTGTCCACGTAAATGTAAACCAGGTAACTCAATGTTAAATACATTCAGCCGATAGAACAAATCCTCACGTAATTTTTGTTCTTCAATGGCTTTTTGAGGATTACGGTTGGTTGCAGTAATAATACGAATGTCTATATTAATACTGGTATTACTCCCCAGACGTTCTATACAGCGTTCTTGTAAAACACGTAATAATTTCGACTGTAAATTAATATCCATTTCAGTAATCTCATCAAGAAAAATGGTTCCCCCTTCGGCATACTCAAATTTACCTATTTTATCTTTATGTGCCCCAGTAAAAGCGCCTTTTACATAGCCAAATAACTCACTTTCAAGTACCTCGGCAGGAATGGCGGCACAATTAAGAGCAACAAACAGTTTGTTTTTTCGAGGAGATGCGCGGTGAATGGCGCGAGCAACAAGTTCTTTACCCGTCCCAGTATCCCCTTGAATTAAAACACTGGTTTTAGTCGGTGCTACTTGCTGAATTAGCGTGTAAACCGATTGCATAGCAGAGCTATTGCCAATAAACTCGCCCCATCCTTGATCCACTTCAGCTCGAAGATAACTGTTTTCCTGTTCTACTTGTGCCAGTTTTAGAGCGCGTTGTATCGACGCTTCGACAGCTTCTAGCTCAAAAGGACGTAAAATATAATCACTCGCGCCATATTGCATGGCTGAAACAGCTGTTTCAACGGCACCATGCGCAGTTACCATAATAACAGGTACGGTATTATCTTCAG
The DNA here is from genome assembly GCA_964506335.1 of uncultured Methylomarinum sp. GTDB lineage: Bacteria > Pseudomonadota > Gammaproteobacteria > Methylococcales > Methylomonadaceae > QPIN01. Next base: position 1,238 of record CAZDMC010000230.1, read on the forward strand.
CGCGCAATTGTTTTAGTAGCCCCAAGCCATCAAGTTTTGGCATTTTCAAGTCTGTAATCACTAAATCAATTTGTTCAAGTTTTATTGTTTCCAGAGCCTCTAGACCATTTCCAGCCTGAAAGATCTGAAAGCCCATTTGTTGCAACATAATTTCTAGAATACGACGCATGTTTTTCTCGTCATCTACAATCAATATGTTTTTATTAATCATTGCATTTCTTCTTGTTGTAGGTAACTCAATGGTAAACCCTTGAATTAAAACGCTGGCTTTAGTCGGTGCTACTTGCTGAAGTGGAGTGTAAACCGATTACATAGCAGAACCCTTGCCAATAAACTCGCCCCATCCTTGATTCACTTTAGCTTGAAGATAACTGTTTCCCTGTCCTATTTGTGCGAGTTTTAGAGTGCGTTGTATCGAAGTTTCGACAGCTTCTAGCTCAAAAGGACGCAAAATATAGTCACTCGCGCCATATTGCATAGCTGTAACAGCCGTTTCAATGGCGCCATGTGCTGTTACCATAATAACAGGTACGGTATTATCATCAGCGCGCAATTGTTTTAATAGACCCATGCCATCAAGTTTTGGCATTTTCAGGTCAGTAATCACTAAGTCAATTTTTTCATGCTTTATATTTTCCAAGGCCTCTAGACCATTTCCTGCCTGAGAGATTTGAAAACCCATTTGTTGCAACATGATTTCCAGAATACGACGCATTTTTTCCTCGTCATCTACAATCAAAATTTTTTTATTAATCATCGTCTGTTTTTCTTGTCGTAGGTAATTCAATGGTAAAGCAAGTTCCACCCAGTGGACTATCACTGATAGAAATCATGCCCTGATGTTCGTTAATAATTTGCTGGACTATAGTTAAACCTAAACCGATACCTTTTTGGCGGTCGGTGTAAAATGCTTCAAAAATTTTTTCTTTTTGGTCAGCACTTACACCCGAACCATTGTCACTCACTTGAATAGTTATATGGTCAGGACTATTTTTAAGTTTAATTGCAATATGACCGTCTGTTTCAATATGCTGTATCGCGTTCATTATCAGATTGAGAAAGACTTGCAGTAATTGATCCCAGTCATAGAAAAGTTGTTCGGTATGATAGACTTTATCAAATGTGATGCTAATTGATTTTTGTTTAATTTTAGAAGCTAATAATTCTATTGAATGTTCAATAACAGGAATAATAGGCTGTTGTTTGTAGTTGGGGTTTTTAGGACGTGATGATTCTAGCAGTTTTGTAACTAATTCATTCAGACGAGTTGTTTCGCTACTGATAAAATCAATCATTTCATGAGCCACAGGGGATAAGTTTTTTTCACGCGCCAACATTTGCGATGAAGAACGCAGTATGCCTAAAGGGGTACGAATTTCATGTGCCATGATTGCTGCCATTTCAGAAATGACTGCAAATTTCGCCATACGTACTTTTTCTTGCTGTGATTTTTCCAAATCTGCAATCATAAGGGTAAATTGTTTGCTGAGTTCGGTCACTTCAATGCTGGCTTTAATTTGAGGGGGGGCAATACCCCTATTTGGCTTAAAATTACGAGCAAATTTTGCTAACTGTATAATAGGTTTAGCAATACGCTTAGATGTCCAAAGCGATATAAGAGCAGCAAAAAACATAGTAAAGGCGATAAAAATGAATAGAATATTTCGTATTTCAGTCGCTGTTTCCTCTATGCCTTTAAGAGGGGTCATTATTGCTATTTTCCAGCCCAGCCCTTTAAAAGCATTGTGTCCTGAGGACTCTGACAAGGTGATTAACCAGGGACCTGAATCTATTGCTGACAAGCTAACTTGTTGAATTGAACCTTCTATAAAGCTGGAAACCCATTCATCTGGCAACTGTGTGTATAGCATGCCTGCTTCACGCAAAGCAGTTGAAGCCGCTACAATCTGGTGATCCTGGTCAATTAAAAGTGCGTAAGAAGTCGGGTCTTCTTTTTCAAAAGGAATAGGATGTTCTAATACATTGTAAATACTTTCCCATTTAATGTCGGCATGTAAATAGCGTAAGTTTCCTTGTTTCATTTGATTAGGAATAATCACAGCGAGTGAAAAAAAAGGCTGATCAATTCCTCCTGTTTTCAGATAGACTTGTTGCGATCCTGCCATCTTGACTGAATGCCAGGGTTCATGGTGTAACGGAATATTTTGGGAAACAGACTTTTTATGGGTCTCGATAATATTTTTATGGAGACCAAAAGATATAATATTCTGAGACATGCCATTATAAGCCAAATTCATTTTGGTTAAGAAATCAGCTAGTTGCATATTAGCGTCATTTATTTCAATTGTCTGCATTATTTCCATGTTTTTCATAAGGGTTAAATCTTGTATTCGTTCAAACAAATACCAGTCTATCCGCTCCATCATGGAATCGGCTTCATGCTCTAAGTCGCTCATGATTTCTTCTGTCATGATCGCGCTGAAGTGGTTAAAAAACATAATGGAAATAAGAGCAGATGATGCCAGGCTTATAATAAGGTAGGAAAGAAGCAAGCTGAATCGAATGGTCATTTTTTATTTATAATAAGCGGTATTAGTATTGAGAAAGTTACGTTTTTGTTAATACGAAGAATTTTTAAAAAATAAGCAAGAACCAAGCCAACTATTTTAGTTGCTACGGCATCTTTGAAAAAAATGGTAAACTTGCTGTCCATCTTTAATCTGGAATATTCCTTTACTGAAGCGAGAAAAGTATAGCAACCAGATGCAGGGCGAATTTGTTCTACTGGCTTT
>CAZDMC010000231.1:0-3965 GCA_964506335.1 uncultured Methylomarinum sp.
ACCCTAATTTGTCAGATGATCAATTTCCCAGTGGAAATATTGCAGGGGTTGGGGTTATTTTTTATGTGTTATTGGCATTGCGCAGTCGCTTGCGAGAAAACGGCTGGTTTGAAAAGCATAATAAACAGCAACCTAATCTGGCTCAATTGCTGGATTTTGTGGCATTGGGAACCATTGCCGATGTAGTTGTTTTAGATCAAGTTAATCGTATTTTGGTTCATCAGGGCTTACTAAGAATACGTTCAGGAAAAGCGCACCCTGGTATTCAAGCACTGATTGCCCAGGCTGGAAAACAATTTAATTCAATCAATTCAGCAGATTTAGGTTTTGCCCTGGGGCCGCGATTAAATGCCGCAGGGCGTATGGATGATATGTCGCTGGGCATTCAATGTCTGTTGACAGAAGATGAAAGCCTGGCAAAAGACATGGCTGAACAACTGGATCAACTCAATCAAGACCGTAAAGAAGTTGAAGCTCAGATGAAACACGAAGCCATGTCTTTACTGGATGAAATGAAAATGCTGGATGAAAAACATTTACCAGCAGGTGTTTGTCTTTTTGAGAAATACTGGCATCAAGGGGTGATTGGCATTTTGGCGGGCAGAATTAAAGACCGTTTGCACCGGCCAGTAGTGGCCTTTGCCTCAACAGAACAAGGTGAAATTAAAGGCTCCGCACGATCAATCCCCGGGGTACATATTCGTGATGTTTTAAGTGAAATTGCCGTAGCTCACCCCAAAATTCTCAGTAAATTTGGAGGACATGCCATGGCCGCCGGAATGAGTATTAAAATGCATGATTATCCAGTATTTGCTTTGGCATTTGATAAAGTGGTGGCAAAACATCTGGATAGCGTCGATCTGGAACAAAAAATTTATTCAGACGGGCAATTGTCGGAAAAAGAAATTAGCATGACATTTACCGAACAATTAAAAGATGCCGGAACCTGGGGGCAAGGTTTTCCAGAGCCAGTATTTGATGGTGTGTTTGATGTTATTCAATGCCGGGTTGTGGGGCAGCAGCATCTTAAATTTGTATTAAGAATGCCAAAAAGCGAGTTGCTAATAGATGCTATTGCCTTTTTTGTTGAAAAATCTGAACAATGGCTGGGAACACGATCAATAAAAGCGGCCTATAAGCTGGACATTAATGAGTTTAGAGGCAATAGAACTGTGCAATTAATGCTGCAATATATAGAGAAGATGGCGTGAAGCTATGCTGGTTTTTGAAAAGAAAGCACCAGATATTTTAGTAGTCGGGTTCGGCTGAGGACTTCAATTATCAGTGTTTCTACAGCGGCGCTAATGCTTTTATAACCCTCTTTCATACCCATGGTTCTTAAATAGCTATAAGTGGGTAGAGTGTTACTAGTAATATCTTTTTCTAAATTAACTTTAAAGCCTGTTTGATCTGCTAGCTTTCGATATTCTGCGGAAGTGCATTCTGCGTTACATTTTCCATAAAACCCTTGACCAAAAGGTTTTGGCAGGTTTAATTTTATTTTCATTAATGGCAATAAAGCAGTAGTGGGGACGAAATCAGATAAAGCCAAATAACCGCCGGGTTTTAATACCCGAAAGGCTTCATCAAAAAAAACCTGTCTGTCGGGAAAATGGAAAATACATTCAACCGCTAAAACCATATCAAAGGAATTATCGGGAAAGGGCAGGGCGGATGCATTGCCTTGCTGAAACTGAATGCTATTGTTGGCCATTGCGATTACATTTTTTCTGGCCCTTTGTAACTGGCGATCATCCAGATTAAGCCCCAGTAATTGCAAATCATCAAAGTTTTCATTCAAATGGGCGATAGTGCCGCCAAAGCCGCATCCTACATCCAGTATTCTTTTGCCGTTGCTGATTTCAGCGGCAGCACAAACCTGAAGGCTGAGATTTTCAGCCGCCTCTGCGAAATCATCTGCTGATAATGTTGCCAGTTTAGGCTGTTTCCAATATCCCCAATGGACATGACGGCCGAAGCTTTTTTCAAGATCATCGTTATTTTCTTCCAGTGCGGCAAGTAAATGATCGAAATAGGGGAGTTTGACTTTGACTGGATTATTCATCTGATAATAGTGTAAAAAATTAGAATTATTGTTGGTATCTACTCAGCGTATTTGAAGCCAGGGGTGTAGGTTATTGATTTATCAGGACGCGTGAATACATCCATGTAATCTCTCTGAAATGTCCTGTTTCAAAAGCCTGATAAATCTGTAACCTACACCCCTGGCAGAATCATGGTGAATAGTTGCTATTGTTGACGCTTAATTGTATGAAGATTAAAAACACTTTTAAAGTTTAAATGTAATTGATATTATTGTCACCATTTTCCGGTACACTGAATAACTTGTAACAGAAATTGAGAAATTTTTATGGATGAGAATGATCCAAACCAGGCTGATGAAGTGATTTGTACTTGTACTGGGACAACAAGAGCTAAAGTGATACAACTGATTAAAAAAGGTGCGAAAGATCTTGACAAAATTGCATCAGCTACCGGTGCATCGACTGGATGTGGTTCTTGTGATGTGGATGTGTTAGATGTTTTAGAAGAGCATGGCTTATAATAAAGCGTCTGTTTTGTTTAGAACGGTTTCGCCGTGCTTCTAGGGGTTTTTTTGTTGCATTTTAAGATAGAGCTGATGACGAGCATTTAATACCTCTTCATCCACTCCTTGATGCCTTTGTGTTGGGGTTGTAAATCTAATTCTGCTATGTCGATGGTCATGGTTATACCATTGTGTAAAATCACGCACCCAGGTTCTTGCTTCATCTAGACTTTCAAATCCTTTTTTTGGCCATTGAGGACTGTATTTAACGGTTCTAAATAAAGCTTCTGAATAAGGGTTGTCATTGCTGACGCGGGGTCGACTATAAGAGCTGGTTAAATTAAGCTCATACATTTTGCTTCGTAACGTTTGTGATTTCATGGGGGCTCCATTATCTGAATGCAGAACGAGTTGTTCCTGGCTACATTTTTCATTTAGCACGGTAAAACCGGATGAACAATTAGGACTATTTCAGACTCATTTGTTAATTGGAAAATACTTGTCCAGAAATATATTTATGCTATTGATTTATAGGTGTATTTAATATTGTACGGTTTCGCCGTGGCTTAGTATTCCGCTGGTTCGCTACTTGCCGCTGGTTGTGATGGAGATGAGGGGCTTATTCTAACCGGCGTGGCTGCGCGCTCAGTATAAGGGCTACCGGTCGAGTTGCGTGAATTCTGTGTCTGGAGGCAAGAGTTGTAAGCGACGTTTGCAGTATTCTCACATGCTGAGGCAGCATCCTCTGTAACGCTGTCATAGCATTTTGAGTAGGCTTGATCGTATTTAGCGTCACAGCATTGCCTAAGTGATGTTAAATCACTCATATCTGCTGCGCATGCTGTTTCACCAATCGCGATCAGATCGGGCTCGCTATAGGTCTCTATAGTTATGGTATCTGTAGATACGATTTCTACAGCGATAGGGTCTGTATTCATAGCGAATTTGCAGAAGCCCGCATCATTACACTGTATTACCGTTGATTCTAACTTAGTTAAGAGCTCTTTGGTGACGCAGGGTTTAGGCGCCTCGCCCATGCATCTGCAACCCTCTTGAAAGAATTTGATGGACTCGACTACCTTCTCCCCTGCTGAACCAACTTCGTACCCGAGCCGGATAATTTCTTTATGAACACTGTTGGTCAGGGCCTCCGAGGGCACTGAGGGGCAAACTGTGGCCGCGACAGCCTCTATGTCGTTGTTGTTATCGCTGTTACCTTTACCCAGCAGAACGCCGTCACGGTCACCGTCCCTAATCAATAGACTATTGGTACCACTAATGCCATGTTTGACAGGTGCTTGGTCCAGTTTTGTGAGCCATTTTAGGCTCTTTTCTTTACCTGGTGCCAATAATGATTTACCTAGGTCTATTTCTTTCGGTGTTGCCTTGGTCAGTTTGTAATTATCTAGGTTTTTAT
>CAZDMC010000232.1:0-3927 GCA_964506335.1 uncultured Methylomarinum sp.
GTGGATATGATAAAACCCAGCTTAAACAAAAAATTATACCAGCAACATTTGAAATTTAATTCCTTAGCGAGGAATTAAATAAAGCCCATTGAACAACAACCTTAAAAACGGAACAAGAGATAAATATATGAATGATAAACAAAGCAAATCAGGCACTTTCTTTCTGATGCTACCCCTTTTATTAGCTATTTCTACTTATGAAGCGACCGCTGCAGAAATAGAAGTTGACAGCAATACTGAAACTAAAATAGCAGCACCTGAGAAAACCTGCATCACATTTTCCCAATTAAAACCGGGGCAGAAAAAAGAATATTCTAAATGCATAAAACATACCTATAACAAAGGACGTTGTAAGAAAAGATCTAATGTGTGTCTAAAATAACAATAACTGTCAATAAATGGCAGAATTATAGTGAATAGTTACAAATATTCAAAGGTTGCAAATAAGAGATTTACCTCTTAAACCTGTAACTCTTTGATTTTATGTTTTTAACAAGACAGCCTTTAAGCTATTCATTGATAGATAAAGTTTGTTTGTAAAGCACAACTTTTTGATCTTATTGTAATATTAAAAAGTATTTCTGGCAGACCCAGGTGCGAGGATTTAATAATATCGGAATCTTGGCTTGTCTCTTTATTCGTCTTCCGCGTTGCTTACAGGGATGTAAGTAAGCAACGCAAGCGGTAGCTTTGTAGCAACAGTTGCTACGCCTTAAATACCAACAAAAGCTTGCGTCAAGCTTTGCGGATATTTTTAAATCTTCGTTCTTTAAAACAAAGCCATTGCTTCCAGACATTTTTGGTAATGCTCTTTACCTTGTCCTGTTTCTAATTTAAAGCCGGGCAAAGAAAAACCATATTGTAGCCCTGCTTTTTCAGCATCAACTACCCAGCGGCATAACTGGCTTAGCCTTTCTTCAACATTATGGCCGGGAGCTTGAGCATAATTCAGCCATAAATCTGTCAAAGAGCCGCTCTCGTATTGTTTGCTATGTAAGCCATGGCCTTTTGCATAGGCTTTCCAGTGAATATGTTTTACTGGATCACCTGGTTGGTATTCTTTTAAGCCATAAAAATCATCATTTCCTTTTTTATGGGTGTTTTTTAACGCTTGATTTTGCTGACCCTCTGCTTCAGGAAAAGGCTGTTTAACACGACTGGGTTTTGGATAAACTAAAACTTTAGAGACAAAACGCATGGGTGACCAGGCACGGAAGAATCCTAAAGGAAAGGTGCTGGAAATGGTTACTTTTTCAAGCTGAAGCCAGCCTCTTTTATGCGTTTTACAATACAGAGTGAGATGTTTTTTTTGTTGTTTTTTTAAGCAAAAGTGAATGCTATCTTCTAAAGTAAGTTGTAGATTAAAACGCTCAATATTTTCTGGGTTATTAATGGTTATTTCAAAGCCTGCTATTTCTCCAGCAAAAACAGCTTGACCCGAAGACGAAAAAAAAACCAGTGAAGCCAGCGATTTAAAACTATGTAAAATTGTAATAAAAAAGATACTTGCCAGTAAAAATGTTAACAAATAAGCCAGGTTATTGTTATAAACGATGGCGATAAGTAATAATAAGGTGATCAATAGCGCGAACCCTAAACCCATTTTGCTAGGTAGAATAAAAATACGCCGATGGTTTAAGGTAATGTTGCTATCTGTCGCTTTTTCACCCAGAAAAAAGCGACTGCGCTTAAATCGTTCTATTATATTTAGCTGCATTTCATTTAGGACACCGCTATATTTTTGAGTAGTGGTGCAATAGTGGCATCAGAGTCTGTATTTGATGAACGTAAACGATGACCTGCAACGGCAGGTAGCACGGCTTGAATGTCATCGGGTAATACAGAATTTCTGGTATCTATAAAAGCCCAGGCTTTAGCGGCAGATAATAAGGCGATACCCGCTCTGGGTGATAAGCCGCAGTGATACTCTGAAGATTCACGGGTATATGCAATAATATCTTGAAGATAATCAAGCAATGCCGAAGAAACATGGACTTTGCTCACCTGTTGTTGAATTTCAGCGAGCTGGCTGGGTTGCAATTGTACTGATAAGGCATCAATTAAGTTATGGCGATGACTGCCTACTAATAATTCCCGTTCTGCCTGTTTATCCGGATAACCTAATTTAATGCGCATTAAAAAACGATCTAATTGAGATTCAGGAAGTGGAAATGTGCCAATTTGATGTGACGGATTTTGTGTGGCTATAACAAAAAAAGGTTGGGGTAAATCGTAGGTTGTGCCTTCTACAGTGACTTGATGTTCTTCCATTGCTTCTAGTAAGGCACTTTGTGCCTTAGGTGTAGAACGGTTTATTTCATCAGCCAGAATCATCTGGTTAAACAAAGGCCCTGGGTGAAATTCAAAGCAGGTGTTTTCTACATCGTAGACAGATGCACCAATAATATCAGCAGGTAAAATATCGCTGGTAAATTGAATGCGCTGGTAATTTAGACCCAGCAATTTTGCAAGGGCATGAGATAATGTAGTTTTGCCAACGCCTGGGATGTCTTCAATCAGCAGATGACCTTTTGCTAATAAACAACAAACACAGAGTTTTATTTGTTGCTCTTTGCCTAATATTATTTTATTAATTGATTCGAGCAGAGCTAGAAGAACATTGTCCATAATGAATGATATCAGGTGAACAAAAGAATAGGACTAAGACGGGTGGTAGAAGTTCATAAAACCAGAAAAAATCAAATGCATATTACCGAATAAATAAACAAGCTTTAAAGTTTGAACATCTCATTCTAAAGCTTATCATGAATAATTAGTTTATTATCCTTTTTGACAACACTATAATATTGTAGAATATTTTAGACAAATACGAGAAAATCTAGTTGAATTATTAGAAGATCTTGACCAAGGTTTAATTATACTCCGCGCGGTCACGGATGCGGAATTTATAACGTGCTGATTTTTGTTGATAGCAAGGCGCTGAAATGGGCGCATAGCTAGCTATGCAACTGTTTCAGCAACGTAGCTATCGGCAAGAATCAGCCGTTAGAAAACCGCAGTCGTGACCGCGCGAAGTATAGTATTACTGGAAATAGAGTGAGCGGCGATGGCTCGTTGGCAGAGAGGCCAGAAAAACAGATATCCGATAATAATGAAATTGTTGATGGCTTTTGCAATACAGGCTTTAAAGAAATAGAAAAAATAAAAAAAGCTAGGCAACTCGCAATAAATAACCCACTAGATTGTATTGCCTTCATAAAGCGGGGGGCTGTATCAAGATCACGCTTCACTTCACCTTTCGGTAAAAGGTGGATATCGCTCATGACAACGAGCTTTAAAAGACTGTCGGTGTAAATGCTCAAAACATTAGCCCTTCTGATGTTTTCCAGATGGCATCACTTTACCACCGTTTATGTTCTGCTATAAAACAAAACATAGAGATATCTTAAGGCGCTTTTACACACAATAGCTATGGCTGGGGGCTGTCGACAATCACCGCAATACCAACGGCTGGCGCATCCAGTCCCGCAGCGCTGCTGTAGTTTCGCCAGGTTGTTCCAATGTCGGAAGATGCCCCGAGCCTTCAAGCACTTTCAATTCCGCATAAGGGATCAGTTCGGCCATGAAGCTATGGCGCTTGACTGGCGTAAGCGGGTCATGTTCCCCGCACAGTATCAGGGCCGGCACCTTGCATTTACGCAGCGTGCTTTGTTGATCGCGGCGCCGTTGCAAGGCGCGGGACTGGCGCACAAAAACATCCGGCCCCAAGGTCTGCGCCATCTCCGCGACCAGCGCCAGCACGTCCGCGCGCTGTGGGCCCGGCGCAAGAAATTCGGGGCGCATGGTGTCGCGCATCACCTCATCCAGCCGACCGGCTTTGGCCCGCACGATCAGCGGCTCACGCGATGCTGCAACGGGCGGGGTTTCGGCCAGCGGGTTGGTCGACATCAACGCAATACGCGTCAC
>CAZDMC010000233.1:0-3915 GCA_964506335.1 uncultured Methylomarinum sp.
GCTGTCTATTTTACTTTTAATGCATAAAAGAAATGGAACATTAACTATACTAAAATTAGCAATGCCAATATTAAGAGATCTTATCCCTAAACTGTTGCCACATCACTTTTCATTTTTCAATACTTCCAGTACCAGGTCACTTTTAAATTCAGCATTGTAGTTTGTTCTTTTTCTGCTCATATTCGTACTCCAAATTTTTTTAAGAATATTAACTTTATTAGAATAAGATGTCTTGGTTTTATTGTCTGAATTTGTTGGGGTATTATAGTCAGAGTCAGACAATTTTGTGAGACTGAATGTGAATGGGAAGCAATTAATTGCAGGGTAATCGCACTTAAAATATTAATCATTAAATCACTTAGTTACAAATTCTAAAAACATTGATTTTCTGAAATTGGTGAACTATCCTCATTAATATGATTTCCAACTCATTGATTGTAAATGTAGTCCATAAAGTCAAGTAGATTTAAGTGCGATTGCCCTGCAATTAATTGTGAACCGTGTAGCATTTTTATCATTAAACTATTCAAATACTTACTGTATTTTTTTTTTGAGTACTGGTTAACAACATCCCATAACTAGCTTTGATTTAATAGCACCCAATCTCGGAGAAAAGAATGCCATTAGCACCTCGTACAAAAACACAGGGATTTACATTACTAGAGGTATTAATTGCAATGGTTATTTTTGCAATTGGCATGTTGGGTCTTGCTGGCTTGCAGGGGTTCGCCCTAAAGGAAAATAACGATGCTTATATGAGATCACAGGCTGTATTTTTTGCCTATGATATGGGTGACAGGATCAGGGCAAATCCCGACTATTGGAGTAATAGTATTGTGCAAGCTGGAGGTGGGGCGGCTACACTGGCAGCGAATAAAACCATTGTCGAAGCTTTTGGGGTCTATCCTTTTTGTAGTACGGATGACCCACCAGCTGCTTCTACTGCGGGTGCAAATCCTAATCCTGCAGTAGACTGTGTAAATAGCCAACAATTAGCGCAATATGATTGGTATCGGGTACGTATGGATATTCAAAATACATTACCAAACGGAGCTTTGAAGCTTACCAAATTAGCTCCGGGTGATGCAGTAGATCTTGGCGATCCTGCAGTTGTAGGGGGTGGGACTGTTATTCGGGTAAAGGTCTCGTGGGATTTAACTGACACTAAAATTAATAACATTTCTCCATCTTTTACCTACGATGTAAATCCATGAGAAAAATAAATAGACATAACAAAGGCTTTACTTTAATAGAACTGATGACAGGCATTTTATTGACCAGCATGTTTGTCAGTGGTATTGCGCAGGTATTTTTGGGGACATCAAAAAATTTTAAAACGCAAAGATCGCTGAGTTATATGATGGAAGATGCCCGCTTTGTACTGGATAAGATAAACAGTGAATTCAGACGAATCGGCTTTTTAACAAATAGGGAAATATCAGACTGGGATAGAGCAACAATTTTTAACAACCAGATAGCACTTGATTACGCAGCTAATACTTATACCATAAGAAACAATGGTGTTGCAGTTCCTGGTACTGTATTAACAATGGAGGCCGGTGAAGCCATCCGAGGAACTACTAACCTAGGTGGTCTGGGCTCAGATAGCGTTATCATCAGATATCAACTGGGCAGTGGTACCGAATTTGCGAACAATCAATATTCCCCTTGTACTAACGGTTTTGAGTTGGTGGCTGGTGAACTAGAAACTCATCGACATATTATTGTCATTGTTTTTTATATGGAAGCAGATGCAGGTGTCGGATCGAACGTCCTCTATTGCAAAGCTTTTAGAGAAAATCTAGATGTGCCGGGTTTGCTGGAAGATGACAAAACACTTCTTGCCGTTCCATTAATTTCTAATGTAGAAAGACTGCGGATATTGTATGGTCAAACTAATGCTGCAAGTACCGTCTATAGAACAAACGCGCAAGTCACAGCGTCTGCGCCACCCAACTGGGAACGGGTTAAGTCAGTACGCATCAGCTTGGCCTTGCGCAGTGAAGACAGTAATATTTCTATTGCCACTCCTGGAAATTACACCATCAATGGCAAGCTTTTTGTTGCCCCGACTAATGCCGCAGAAAAGCATCTTTACCGGGTTTTTTCGACCACCGTTGCATTTCGCAATGAATTGCTATAACAAGAGCGAAGAGCTTATGAAGACTAAACAGCAGGGTATTGCCCTGATTATGATCCTAGTGTTTTTAGTGTTGATGACTTTAATTAGCGCTACTACGATACAGCAGAATTCCCTGCAATTTGCCATGGTAGGGAATATGCAGGAGCAAAACCAGTCGTATACACAGGCAGAAAATATTTTAAAACAAGTAGAGCAAAATATTGAGCAAGCTCGCTGGAGTGATGCCCGATGGGCTGACCCAGAAAATGTGGCGACAAACACTCAATGTAAAGAAACAGCGGCTGGTTCAGGAGTTTATGCTCTTATTACCCCTGGAACCAATTTTGACATGGGAATCTCAGGTAATACAGCGGTAGTTCAAAGTTGGTGGTGTTTAAATAATCCTGATATGGCTCTTCCAGATATAGATCAGGATGGTGATGGGGTTGTTGATATTAATTTTGGGCGCACAGCAACATGTACTATTGATGACGTTGCTGCAGGTGGATGTCCAACAATACCGACCATTGGGTATGCTCCTTTTCCGGATCCAGCCCCTGTCGCTGGTTTTGTTACGGGCTGTGGAACTGAGCTATATACAATCAGAGTCACCTTTTTACAACAAAATGCAAGTGGAGCTGAGCGAGTAGTTGAATCGAAATATGCAGTTAGATGCTTGACCCCAGGCAATTAGTGTTAAATAAATTGAATACTTGAACGTCAAAATCCAGATAAATTGATGTTCTAGTTTCATATAGCTGTTACTGAATTAATAATGAAATGTAAATACTATAGAGGTAAAAAAAATGAAATATTATATAAATAAACCCGTACTAAAGTTTGTAAGCATGTCATGGCTTGCTTTATTCGCCATGATTTCTAATCCTTCTTTTTCTAATCCGACTGCTACACCACCTGGATCAGGGCTTGTATTTTCAATAGATGAGCCTCTTATTCAGGAGTCAACGGCAGTTTCTGATGTCTTGAACACCTATAATTTTGAAACAGTTTCAAACTGGGACAAAGTTTTTCGTGATGAATATCCAGAATACAATACTGCAGTCTGGGAAGGTGTGGGCACCTATGAAGGCACAGGCAGCCAGGTTGATACGCCTAATAAATATGGGGCTGCTGCTGGTGTTGGCAAATATTTATTCATAAAAAGCACTGTGCATAGTACTGAAGATAACCCCGGAGTAACCTTGACCTTTGAAAGGCCTGTTGCTTATTTTGGGTTCTGGTGGAGTGCCGGTGACTATCAAAATAAACTAGAGATAACATTAACCGATGGATCAGTGGTTAATGTGGAAACAGAACAAGTCTGGAGTTCAGAAGGTTTTGTTAATGAAATAGCCAGCAATAACGGGCATATGGGTAGCCCAACCGCACCGTTTCTGGATCAGAATAGTGGTGAACCGTATGCCTATTTAAATCTTACCTCCAAAGATGATAATTCGAAAATAGTATCTATTAGGTTCCACGGTAGAAATTTTGAGACTGATAATCATACAGTTACAACAGAACTGATAGATCCACCAGGAACGATTATTCCTTCAGCCCCTAATTTTGGACATGCAGGTCGTTTTAATGTTCAGGAGGTTAATGAAGTTAAATCAACTGCCGCCGCCGAGGCTGCTGCCGCTGCTGCCGCTATTGGCGGAATTGAGCCTTAAAAGTCCTTGATCTTGGTTTAAAAATAATAGCACTGGCAAGTCTTTACGATTGCCAGTGCTATTCTCTAAGAACCTGTTCAAGATCGTTGCGAACCGCTGTCAGTTGTGTGCGGACGGAGC
>CAZDMC010000234.1:0-1602 GCA_964506335.1 uncultured Methylomarinum sp.
TGGTGATTTTTCAGGATTCTCACGACAAGATCAACAATTACTAGCCACTTTGTTATTATCCCATCGCAAAAACTTTTCACACCTGCCATTTAAACAATTACCTGAATCCTGGAATACTGATACACCTTATCTGGCTATTATTTTACGGCTTGCCATTTTAATACGCCGAAATCGGCATACCCTGGTACCTCCTGGATTCAAGATTTCAATTCGGCCTTTTAGCATTACAATTTGTTTTGAAGGTAACTGGCTAGCTAATGCTCCCCTGACAGAAACTGACCTTAAAAGAGAAGCTCGCTATTTAGCGGCTGCAGGATATACTCTGGTTTATTCATAATGCTTAATGTATAGCTTACTATTGTCATTACTGACAACGCTGCGATTATCTTTTTTTATTGTTGCGGCTCCGCCTTTTCTTTGCGCCATTATTCTTTTATATGCAATTGATAATACAGCCATAACAAAAAGCACCTGGGTTTTAAGCAAGGATGATTTTCAACGCGCTAAAAATATTGTTGGCAGTTCGAATTCCAACAACCAGAACACTATTCAGCTTAACCAAAAAGACCTGAATATTGCGCTCAGTTACTTATTAAATTATTACACGCGAAGTACTTCGCTCATTATTGTTAAAGATCAATATCTGGACTTTAAAATTTCAATGTTTCTAAACAATAATATTTTCGGAAAATATTTGAATATTAGTTTTAAATTAACTAAGCAACAGGGTTATCCGATGATTCATTCATTTCAAATTGGACAACTAAGCATCGCAGATGAGTTTGCCGGTCTGATTCTTGAAAGTATTATTAAATACACGCCCTTAAAGGATTATTATATCCTGGCTGCACAACATATCAGAAATATACAGATTAATCTGAAAGGACTAACCATTGACTATATTACTCCCTCTGATCTGGATTTTAAGAAGAAACTGAGCCTGAGTAATAAGCACTATCAGTCAGTGCTTTTTTATCAGCAACAGATTACCCGTATTATTGCGCAACATAATCCAAAATGGCGTTTGTCGCTTAGCGACTTATTACGACCTTTATTCAAATCTGCTTATCATCGTTCAAGCTACGAAAATGCGATAGCAGAAAATCGTGCCGTACTGATAGCGATAAGTACTTATGTCAATAAAAATGAAATTCAGGCTTATTTGCCTTTTGATATAAGCCCGGCAACCAACCGACAATATCCTGCCTCTTTATATAAAAGGATAGATATGGCACAACATTTTATGATTTCAGCCACACTGGCCGCAGCAGGGGCAGAAACACTGGCTCATATTCTCGGTCAGGAAAAAGAGCTATACGATGCAAAACAGGGGAGTGGTTTTAGTTTTATAGACTTAGCCGGTGACAGGGCAGGGCTTCGGTTTGGCAAAACAGCGACTGAATCCAAAGCCCAGGCCAGGCGTTTGCAACAACAAATGAGTGTTATTAAAGATTATACGGCCTTTATGCCTGATGTCAGGGATTTACCGGAAAATTTAAATGCACGGGAATTTAAACGCCAGTTTCAATCCATTTATAGTGTTAACTATCAAAATATGCTTAAAAAAATTGATCGGCGAATAGATGCGTTGATTATTTATCG
>CAZDMC010000234.1:1702-3913 GCA_964506335.1 uncultured Methylomarinum sp.
ATCAAAATATGCTTAAAAAAATTGATCGGCGAATAGATGCGTTGATTATTTATCGATAAGAGTCGCTGTCATTGTCTGCGGATGGAGAGTGGTAATAATGTAGCCTGTATGAAGCTTGCATAATACGGGAGATTAGACAGTGGAGAACCTCGTATTACACTTCGTTTCATACGGGCTACATTTTCTAAAAATATCCAGTAAACCAAAGTTGTTAGACTATTAGGTTCTACAGGCTCATATTAATCACGCAATAATTCATTAAGGCCAGTTTTACTGCGTGTTCTTTCATCAACCTGTTTGATGATAATGGCGCAATATAAGCTATAACTACCGTCTTTTGAGGGTAAGTTACCCGGTACAACAACAGAACCTGCCGGAACACGGCCATAAATAATTTCACCGGTCATACGGTTATAAATTTTAGTGCTTTGACCAATATAAACACCCATTGAGATAACTGAACCTTGTTCAACCACCACCCCTTCAACAATTTCGGAGCGCGCGCCAATAAAGCAGTTGTCTTCAATAATAGTAGGACCTGCCTGTAAGGGTTCTAATACACCGCCAATGCCCACCCCACCGGATAAATGTACATCTTTACCGATTTGTGCACAAGAACCTACAGAAGCCCAGGTATCAACCATGGTACCGCTATCAACATAAGCACCAATATTAACAAAAGAAGGCATTAATACCGCACCTGGCGCAATATAGGCACCATGACGAACTATTGCATTTGGTACTACACGCACGCCGCTTTTTACAAAATCTTCTGGGGTATGGGTGGAAAATTTGGCTTCTACTTTATCGTAATAACGGCTATTACCTCCTTCAATAACACGGTTTTCGTTTATTTTGAAAGAAAGTAACACCGCTTTTTTGAGCCATTGATTAACTATCCATTCGCCACTGATTTTTTCGGCAACACGGGCTTTACCACTGTCTAAGAGGTTGATGGCTTCTTGTACAGCCGAACGAATATCTGCTGAGACGGTTGCAGGTGAAATATCAGCACGATTTTCAAAGGCTTGATTAATAATATTTTCAAGGGTTGACATAAGTTTTAATCTAAAGTTAATAAGTTGTTAATTTATTGGGTTGTGTCTATACCATCTAAATTGATAGAGATGTCCTAATAGCTATAAGGATATTCTTGTGCTTTGCAGGGTGGGGTTTACAACCCCGGCTTGCTGCGATTCAGGACAGTTTATTTAGTACAGCGAGGTCGCTTATTAAGAGCCTGAGCTTGCCTGTAAAATTCCAGTGCAATAGGCATGTGTTCAGACAAATCATTAATGCGAGTGCTATGAGAGGGATGAGTCGACATAAATTCAGCCGGCTGCTGACCCTTATTTGCCTGATCCATTTTTTGCCACAGATTAATGCTTTGCCTGGGGTCAAACCCAGCTTTTGCCATAAAATCAAGCCCCATGATATCCGCTTCACTTTCATGGGTTCTGCTAAAAGGCAAAATAATACCGTATTGCGCGCCAATGCCTAATGAACTGACAGCAAGTTGACCCAATGTTGATGTTGGGTTACTAACCGCAGCAACTAATGCTACGCCTTGGCTGACCGCTGTTTTTTGGGACATGCGTTCGTTGCTATGTCTGGCTAGAACATGGCCTACTTCATGGCCAATAATGGCAGCTAATTGATCTTGATTGTCCACTAGTTTAATAAGACCGGTATGAACACCGATTTTATTACCGGGTAAAGCAAAAGCATTTAATGAATCATCGGCAAAAACCACAACCTCCCAATCTCCACCTGTTTCGCGAGTGATTGCATCTGAAATACAGGTAACAAATTGAATATATTGACTATTTTTGCTAAGTGTTTTTTCTATTTTTAAATTATCAAAAGCCTGTAAGCCCATTTGATTCATTTGGGAGTCGGGCATATAAATAAATTGTGACCGCCCTGTCGGGCTGGTAGCACAGGCAGTCAATAAAAAACAAAATAGTAGAGCGAATATTTTATTAAACATCAGACTAATTTTTTCATTAAAACTTTATTTTAACTTAACTTTAACCTTTAATTTGAAAAAAAGTGCATAAATTGCAAATTTTCAATATCTATTTTATACCTGCATCAAAAATAGAGAGTTTGACAATACAAAATAGTCCGGAATTAATTTATGTCGTGGTGAAGTGGCTTAGGCAACTCGCAATAAATAACCCACCAGATTGCGCAGGATTTTTGTTTGTC
>CAZDMC010000235.1:0-3910 GCA_964506335.1 uncultured Methylomarinum sp.
TGTCCATAGCCTAAAAACTCAGGAAATAAATTGTGGTGATTGAGTTATTCATTTCTAGAAAATGTAAGTGAGCGTCAATTATACCAAAAATCAGACCCAACTCAGCTATTAGCCCGTTGTTTTACACATAAAATAATATAGGTCTCTTGTAATGATAGCAGATAAACCGTGGCTCTTTTTTATGCCAACTTTAGTTTGTCCAAAAAAATATCTTGGCTTCCTTCATAAAAATAGTAAAACTTCAGTTACAATGATTAGAATTAGAAAACGACCCTAAACCTATCCCTTGCTTAAACCATGAACAACCCTTTACTTGAAAGCACTACACTTCCACAATTTTCCAAAATTAAGCCGGAACATATAGAACAGGCTATTGACACTTTACTGGCAGAAGCGCGTAAAACAGTAGAACAGCGGCTACAAGCCAGCTCGCAATACAGCTGGGGAAATTTGATTGAACCCATCGAAGTAGCGGAGGATAAACTGAATAAAGCCTGGTCGCCCATTAGCCATATGAACTCAGTTGTCAATAGCAATGAACTGAGGAATGCCTATAATGCCTGTTTACCTAAGCTGAGTGAATATTCGACAGAAATGGGTCAAAATCTCGCCTTGTTTAAAGCCTATCAATCCATTGTTGAGAGCGATCAATACGCTAGTTTAGACCTGTCTCAACAAAAAATAATCAGTAATGCCTTAAGAGATTTTCGTTTGTCAGGTATTGATTTAAGTGTAGGAAAGCAGCAGCGTTATAAGCAAATCAGCCTGGAATTATCTCGTTTATCCAGCACATACGAAGAAAATCTGCTGGATGCCACTAATGCCTGGACAAAACTGATTAGCGATAAAGAACTGTTGGCTGGTTTACCTGATACGGCATTAACACTGGCTAAACAAACGGCAGAAAATGAAAACAAGGCCGGCTGGCTGATTACTTTGCAATTTCCCTCTTATCTAGCAATTATGACTTATGCCGATCATCGTGAATTACGTAAAGAGCTTTATAGCGCTTATTCAACCCGAGCATCAGATCAGGGTCCCGATGCTGGCAAATGGGATAATAGCCAGATTATGGAACAAACCCTGGCTTTAAGGCATGAAAAAGCGCAATTACTGGGTTTTAACCATTATGCTGAATTATCACTGTTCACAAAAATGGCTGAAAAACCGGAAGATGTTACCGATTTTCTGGAAAATCTGGCCGACAAATCCTGGCGTCATGCCCGTAAAGATCTTTCAGAATTAAAGCAGTTTGCCAAAGTACACTATGGTATCAATAGTCTTCAAGCATGGGATATCGGTTATTTTTCAGAAAAAATGCGCCAATATTTTTACCAGTTATCGCAAGAACAAGTAAAAACCTATTTTCCAGTGACCCATGTTATTCCGGGATTATTCTCTGTAGTAGAAAAGCTTTACGGCTTAAGAATAGCTGAAATAACTGAGTTTGATCGCTGGCATTCTGATGTTCGATTTTTTCAAATACAGGATAAAAATGAGCAATTGCGCGGTCAATTTTATCTTGATTTATATGCTCGCCCGAAAAAGCGTGGAGGTGCCTGGATGGATGACTGCGTAGGCCGCAAAAAAACCAGCGAGGGCATTCAAATACCGGTGGCTTATTTAAGCTGCAATTTTACCCCTCCAACGGGGAACGATCCTGCGCTGCTAACGCATGATGAAGTATTAACTTTATTTCATGAATTTGGTCATGGCCTGCAGCATATGTTGACTCAGATCGATCATTTGGCTGTTTCAGGTATTAATGGGGTGGAATGGGATGCCGTTGAATTACCCAGTCAATTTATGGAAAACTGGTGCTGGGAAAAGGATGCGTTAACATTGATTTCCGGCCACTATCAAACAGGCGAACCATTACCTGATGAGTTATACCAGAAAATGCTGGATGCCAAAAATTTTCAGGCTGGCATGCTAATGGTAAGGCAGCTTGAATTCAGCCTGTTTGATTTTAGAATCCATCAACAATACAACCCGGCCAAAGGCGGTCAGATTTATAAAACCCTGAATCAAATCAGGGAACAGATTGCCGTTGTTCAACCCCCTGAATTTAACCGTTTTGCACACAGTTTTTCACATATTTTTGCCGGTGGCTATGCGGCTGGCTATTATAGCTACAAGTGGGCTGAAGTGCTTTCCAGCGATGCTTTTTCCTTGTTTGAAGAAAAGGGCATTTTTGACCAGGCTACAGGACAGTCCTTTTTACAAAATATATTAGAAAAAGGCGGTAGTCAGGAAGCGATGCAACTGTTTATAGATTTTCGTGGCCGTGAACCCGAAATTGATGCCCTGCTCAGGCATAATGGTATTGCCGCATGAAATATAAAGACCTGCGAGACTTTATAACTCAACTGGAAAAACAAGGAGAACTTAAACGGGTTAGCGTTGAAATTGACCCTTATCTGGAAATGACAGAAATCTGCGACCGTGTTTTAAAACAACAAGGTCCCGCTTTATTATTTGAAAACCCTAAAGGTTCAGATATTCCGGTGTTAGCCAATTTATTTGGTACACCTAAACGAGTTGCCATGGGCATGGGTGCAGATTCTGTTACTGAATTACGAGGCATTGGTGAACTATTAGCCTATCTAAAAGAACCGGAACCTCCCAAAGGCATGAAAGATGCCTTGAAAAAAATTCCGGTATTCAAACAAGTGCTCAATATGGCACCGAAATTAGTCAAATCCCCACCTTGTCAAGAAGTGATTAAGCAAGGGGATGAAATTGATTTAAGCCAATATCCCATTCAAACCTGCTGGCCAGAAGATGCCGCACCCTTAATCACCTGGCCTTTGGTGATTACTAAAGGCCCCAATAAAGACCGGCAAAATCTGGGGATTTATCGCCAGCAAGTGATTGCAAAAAATAAAGTCATTATGCGTTGGTTAGCACATCGAGGGGGTGCGCTGGACTTTAAAGAATGGCAGGAAAAATACCCTGCAAAACCTTTTCCGGTATCTGTTGCTTTGGGTGCCGACCCAGCCACTATTCTTGCTGCGGTAACGCCAATACCTGATACCCTTTCCGAATATGCTTTTGCCGGTTTATTGCGTGGCAGCAAAACAGAAGTCGCCCATTGTTTGATTAATGATTTACAAGTCCCTGCCAGTGCAGAAATTGTTCTGGAAGGCTATATCTATCCGGATGAAATGGCGGCAGAAGGGCCTTTTGGCGATCATACTGGCTATTATAATGAAGTGGATAAATTTCCTGTTTTTACGGTGGAACGCATCACGCAAAGACAAAACCCGATTTATCACAGTACCTATACGGGCAGACCGCCTGATGAACCTGCCATATTAGGCGTTGCTTTGAATGAGGTGTTTATTCCTATTTTACAAAAGCAGTTTCCAGAAATTATTGATTTTTACTTGCCGCCCGAAGGCTGTTCCTACCGGATGGCAGTGATTAGTATGAAAAAGCAGTATGCAGGTCACGCCAAAAGAGTCATGTTAGGTACCTGGTCTTATCTTCGTCAATTTATGTACACTAAATTTGTCATCGTGGTTGATGATGATGTTGATGTGCGCAATTGGCAGGATGTAATCTGGGCCATTACCACACGGATGGATCCCGCTCGCGATTTAACCATATTGGAAAACACGCCCATTGATTATCTGGATTTTGCCTCACCGGTTTCGGGTCTAGGCTCTAAAGTGGGTTTTGATGCCACTAATAAATGGCCAGGTGAAACCAATAGAGAATGGGGCAAGCCTATTGCAATGACCGAAGATGTGATAAAGCGTATTGATCAGATATGGGATTCATTGTAAAAAGAATTCATGTCCTACAAAAACCGGACAATTGTATTTACTATTAACACAATCTATTGCGCTATTGATTATTCTATAAAATTATGTGAAGATGAGAATAGTAATCATTAAGAAAAAGG
>CAZDMC010000236.1:0-3907 GCA_964506335.1 uncultured Methylomarinum sp.
AGACAAACAAAAATCCTGCGCAATCTGGTGGGTTATTTATTGCGAGTTGCCTTAGGAACGAAGGTTTAATAATATCCTCGCTCCTTATATTCCATTTCTTAACTTATCACCGGGTTTTGTCAAATAGCCCTTAGCATTGACGGGAATGTTTTCTGGAACGATGACGGCTCCCAATTCTGTCATGGCTTTTTTATAAACTTTACGTTTAAAGTAAATGACATCTTTCAACGGGTACCAATAATCAACCCATTTCCAGCCATCAAACTCTTGTTTTTCACCACAATCAAAACGTACGTTCTGTTCATCACCCAGCAAGCGTAAAATGAACCAGATCTGCTTTTGACCCACACATAAAGGCAAGGATTTTTTGCGAATGTATTTTTCTGGCAATTTATAACGCAACCAGTAGCGCGTACGACCCAGCAACTGAACATGTTCAGTCTGGAGGCCTGTTTCTTCCCATAATTCACGATACATTGCAGCTTCTGGCTCTTCATCACAATCAATTCCACCTTGTGGAAATTGCCATGAACTAACGCCTTTTCGTTTAGCCCAAAATACGCGACCCTGGTCATTACAAAGGATAATCCCGACATTAGGTCGGTACCCTTTAGAGTCTATCATTTAAAAAACCTGTGATTTTTCTCTGTTTTTTAGGGTTATTAGACAACAAAAATTGGGTAATAGCGATACTTTACAATCAGAAGATAAATTTTTTAAAAAAACGTAGCAAGATTATATTTTTATAGCAAAATACAGTCTTGCTTCTAAAAAAAATCAGACAAAAAATAAAAGCATCAAATGCTGGCAGTTTAGCCCAGTCAAAAACAGGTCAAATTAAAATTAATGACAACATTGTTCCACAAAATAGGCGTTGATGCTATAGCCTTGTGAATAAAAAGATGGAATCGAGCATGATTTCCGTATTTGCGCTTACAAACCTTGCATAAGACTGCTGCCATGTCGTTTTAACCAAAGTCTTTGTTTGTTGTATTCTGGCAACTGCTTTTCAACTAAATCCCAGAAATTTATGGAATGGTTTCTTTCTTTGATATGGCAAAGTTCATGTACCACAACATATTCCAGAACCTCGGCAGGGGCTAATATTAACAACCAGTTAATATTAATGTCATTGTGGATGCCACAGCTACCCCAGCGACTTTTTTGTGTTTTAATTCTTATATAACGGGGATGTAGATTATATTTTTTAGCATGGTGTGCCACATATTCTTTTACCCGTTTTGCGGCTTGCTGCTTCATCCAGTTAATTAATGCAAAGCGAATAGCCTCGTTTTTATCTTGTGGCATTGCTAGATCAGCCAGATAAACCTTAAATTGTTGTTCACAAAGTTCAATTTTTACTTTTTTCAGAGATGATAATTGCAAAGAAATTTTGATTTTTTGCCCTTGATAGGGGATTAAAGCACCTTCGGTATATTGCTCAGGTCCCCATTTTTTTTCGGTTTTAAGTGTACTCGAAAATTTATTTTTTACGCTGACAACCCAATCTTGCTTTAATGATACAAAGGCATGAATTTGGCGTTTTCCAGTGCGTAAAGGGGCAACGACTTCTACGTTATCCGGGGTAACAATAAGACGGGTGTTTTTTGCCCTTTGGCTACGACGGATGGTGTATTCAAATGGTAGGGTCTTGATGATTTATCCTATACTCTTTGTGTTTAATAATCCACGTGCTAAAAATGGGGTTTCTTGACCGCGCGAAGTATAGCAACAAAATTCAAAAAGTATTGCTTAACATGCGGTTTTTTAGCGCATTCCACATATTTAATCGGCTGGCTTCACCCACTTTTTTACCACTTCCTCTGGATTTAGCCAGCCATAAACCAGAGCCGTTAAAATTATAGACAGGTAATAAATCGGTACGCTGATTTGCCGGTTTTATCTGCGAAATTAAATTATCTAGCACTAGAGGTATTGCTCGTGGGGATGAAAAATAGGTTAAGACCATGTGGGCCTGATTAAGCCTAAGCGCTTTAACATAGGTTATGCGCATTTTTTTCTCAGGCACACCCAGTTCTAACAACGTGAAATATTTGGCTATTGAATAATCCTCACAATCACCTGCACCTTTGGCTAAAAACTCCAGCGGTGTTGCCCAGTAATCATTGACGTTCCACAAATAAATATCATCTATAAATTCTATCTGTTGATTAAAAAACTGGTTAACTTGTTCTAATTTTTCTTTTTCAGGTAGATTTTTTGCAGTCTGCATGAGCTTCTGCCATTGTTTTATTCTAGTGGGTGCTTCTCGACCATATTTATTTTGAATTCGAGCCAGTAATTCATCACTGATATTGAGTGTTGCAGAAACAGAAAATAGGCTAAACAGTCCCAGCAGAAACAGGTAAAACCTGATGTTTCTTTGACTTGATAAAAAACAACGCGCTATTAGTAGCATCCGGCTTTTTTTTCCAGCTATCGTTTTATTATTTTCGACTGGCACCAGAAATACCAATTGCTTTTAAGCAATTATAATCTTCATCATTAATAATATTTTCAGCTAACACAACGATTTCAAGTAATTTGCTGACTTCTTGCATGGTTTCTACAAACGCTTTTTTACTGTCATCCGTGGCTATTTCATTACCCATATCTCGAGCCAGACGAATAAAGTCGGGGTTTAAACTTTTAGCGACATCCAGGGACATTGACTGGGTTTCAAAACGCTTAATCATCACTTTGGCATTCAGCTTATGTATAAAGTCGATAAACTCCTTGTAGACAGACACTTCCTTGGCAATAGCATAGGCAGAGATACTAAATACTAATTGTCTGGATATGGCTTTGTTTTGATTAATTAATTTAACCAGCCAGGAACGAAAATTACTGTTCTTGATCGTTCGGGTTGAGACATTAATAGCTACCGGGTGCTGAATTCGTTCGCTTTTTATGTAACCGACCACTTTAGCAGTAACACCTTTATCCAAATCTACTATTTTGGCAAATTTTTCAGCAATGGAAACAAACGTGCCTATCGCAACTATCTCGCCTTTTTTATCATGGATTTGCGTAAAAGCTTCTTCCATCAGACATTGTCCGTTTTGAAAACTCTCCGTCTGACCCACAAACGAGACTTTATAATTTTGCCTATCAATAATATCAAAAACCAAAGACTTCCATTCTGATGTATCTTTCGCCTTATTATCCCCCGTCCTGATAAAGTAGCGATTTGCACCTACTAGCTTAGCCTGTTCATAAGCTTCATTAGCGGCTAATAAATTTTCTTCAATACTTACAAATGGATTTAAAGCGGTTATTCCAATATGTACAATATCTGTTTTTTTATATTTCCCACCTAATTCTGCCAAATTATTACTGAGTAATTGGGCTATCTGTTCAGTCTGCTGACTATTTAGTCGGCTTATTAACAGCACAAATTCTGAGCCAAAAAAGCGATAGGGAACAATATTGCTATTTTCGTGTTGCTTAGCGATATCGCTTAAAATGCTGGCAAAATCTTTCAAAAACTGATCAATAGCATTGCTACCCAGTTCTTTGACTAATCCTGCCAGGCCGTCTATTTTAATGATTAAAATATAAGCCTCAGTGTCTGAGATAAAGAGTGCTTTGATATCCGTTTCAAAACTGCTTTTTTTGAAAAGTCCGGTTAAATCATCTTTTTGCAATTTTGCCCCGATAGTCTCCAGTTTTACGTTCAGTTTAGTGATTGAACCTTCAATTTTTCTGGACATGGCATTCATCGAGGTGGTGACATTCCGCACTTCAGTTGTCCACGGCAACTTTTCAATGGTTTCAAATCTTCCACTCGCAATAGCTAAAGCTAATTGGTCTATTTTTTTTAGAGACGATAATGTGAAATGCAACACAAGTAATAACAACACAATGGAAACAATGAAAGCAGCCCATGAATAATAAAAGCTGCTTT
>CAZDMC010000237.1:0-3876 GCA_964506335.1 uncultured Methylomarinum sp.
CAAATGATATTTACCAATTAATTAAAGACAGTCTCTCATCTTGATCCCGATAATTCAGACATAAACCAAAGATTAATAATCCCCCCTTTTCTTCTAATTGAAGAAAACTTGATCCAGATCAAATTCTTTAACAATAAAGTCAGCATAATTGCCTTTCCTTTTAAAATATTTTTGGAGAAAAGACATGGCTTTAATGACTTGGACTGAGGTGCAAGATGATATTAAAGCTGGTATTGCAGATGATAAGCAGAAAGAAATTGTTAGTATGCTCAATAAATTATATGATCATGTGGCCGACGGTGCAGAACGCTCTCAAATTGGGGCGTCTTTAGATGCACTAATTTCTTGTGTTGTTGATTACTTTGCCCATCAGGAAAAGGAACTGATGGCAAAAGGCTGTTCTGATTATGATTGTTATAAAGAGGAGCATGATAAATTAGTTGGCATATGCACCGATTTGCAAATCCAGTTTCATGCCAGTGAAGCTGATGTTACAGAGAAAGTAGGTCAAGTGGTTGAAGATTGGCTGGATAGTTGTATTCCCGCATTTGATTTTGACTGTTCAGAGACTTTAAACAGCTAAGGAATGGGAAATGTATCAGTTATTTAATCCTCAGTCAGCCAAGAAAAACACCTGTGGAAATTTAACAGCTGTTTTAAACAGTAAAAATATCAGTCAACATAGCGCTGAATGACCCGACTATTATTGGCCCCAAAATAGCAATTATTTGTGGGAAATTATTTTTTGTTGATTGCCCGTATTGAGGTGTTTTAGTACTAATTTGCTCAGTTGTTAAAGCAAGCTCTTCTTCTTTATTTCGTAAATATGCCGCTATCGGCAAATATAACGCTGCAATAGTCAAGCTATAACAGATACCCCAATATTGTATAATTGTTGAAATAAAGTTTTCCAGCTCATTGATATGAGAAGAATCTATAATAAAACTCAATGGCCAGCTAAGCCATAGCTGCATGTGAATGATGCCTGCAATCATGACCGCAGATGAGCCATTTATAAAATCCTTTAATAAAACAAATTGCTTATTGATTTGGGCAATATTAGTTGGTTTTTGCAAGACAATGCCACACGCCGTTATTACACTAAACGGAACAACAGTAATGGCTATAAAGTTAATTAAAGAAAGAATGTAATAGATAAAGGTAAGCTGCTCATGGCTATATAATTTTGATGTTGTTAGGGCATCAAATGAAAAGAAAAAAATATAATGCAATGGACTGCTGAAAGAATCTATACTAAATAAAAAGATAATTTCTATAATTGATAAGAATGAAGCAATAAAAACGAGTAAGCACTTTTTTGAGTGAAAGACCTTGTTAAAGGTATGCCAAAGAAAAATAAAGAAACAACTATTAACAAAAAAATAGACTAAGGCACTACTTGTCCACAATAGTCTTGCT
Source organism: uncultured Methylomarinum sp. (assembly GCA_964506335.1). Classification (GTDB taxonomy): domain Bacteria; phylum Pseudomonadota; class Gammaproteobacteria; order Methylococcales; family Methylomonadaceae; genus QPIN01. The sequence goes on from CAZDMC010000237.1 coordinate 1,420, forward strand.
TTTGACTCTTGTAACATCTCCAGCGATGTTGAGGTAGTGCTTTTTGCAACAACGTAGTGACTAACTTGAGTGCTTAGCTGTGGAAAATCAAAGGCCAGTATTTCGAATAGAAATTTTCCAAGCAGAATGGTTAAAAGAGGCAGAATAGCAAAACGAAAGCTGGTCTCATAATATTTATAAAAAAAAGTGTAACTTTTCATCACTGATTAGTTCATTACTATTAACAATCTATAAATTGTTACCCTGCTATTATACCGCTAATGAATTTCAGCATACAAAGCACGATATTCATCTGTTAATTTGTGATTGGGTAGATAATGAATCAACGGTTTTGAATAGGTATGTGATTCTCGCACCTTAACAGAAGGCGATATTTTGGATTGCAATACCGGATGCCCTTCACCTATTAGCTCTTCAACCAATTGGCGCGGTAAATTCGCTTGTTTTTGAAATTGGTTAACCACAATCCCTTCTACTTCCAGGCTGGCATTATGATCTGCTTTTACTTCTGCAATAGTTTTCATTAAAGTATATAAAGCATCTCTGGCAAAAGTATCGCAATCAAACGGGATTAAACACTTTTCAGCCGCAATTAAAGCGGATTGACTGTAAAAATTAAGGATGGGTGGTGTATCAATAAAAATAGAGTCAAAACCTTTCAGTTTTTCCAATGCTTCTTTCAGTTTGAATATTTTATATCTGGACTCCAGTCTACCTTGCAGGTTCTCAAGATCAGGATGGCTGGGGATGACAAAAAGGTTAGGAAACGGGGTTTCATGTATCGCCGAATCAAGGCCGCCTTTATTGCCTCCAAACAATGAAATGCCCAAACAGTCTTTAAAAAACTGCGCTATGGTTTTATCGGCATCATCTATTTTGTGACTCAATAAATATTGCGTCGAGTTACCTTGAATATCAAGGTCTATTACCAATGTCTTTTTTCCTTCAACAGCGCTGATGGCGGCTAAATTACAGGTGATGGTTGATTTTCCCACACCGCCTTTTTGATTAAAAATGACCCTGCGCATAGTATTTCCTCTTGAAATCAAGTAGATAAAAACTGCATTATAGGGCAACGCACAGTAATATCAACTACGCGTGAAAGTTTTTCCGCTACAGTCGGGGCATTCGGGTATTACACTGGTTGATTTAAAAGAGATTTGCTTATTACATTGGTCACAATGAAATGTACCTGGCCCTGTTACTTCTCTACTTTTATAGCTGTGGTATTTGTTCGCCTGATTTTCAATTTTGGCCAGTTCAAGTCGGGTTTTATCGGCAATACTACTAAAAGCATCCAGCGCAAAATTTTCAATCAGGTTAATATCAAATTTTAACCATTCAGCCAGTGAATTGTTGTTTTTTGTGTCAGAACTACTTTGAGCAGCATGTTCAACATCGCGCATTAAAAAACTGGCTATATCGTCTATTTCTGTTTGTGTTAAGCCCTCCAGGGTTTTTTTCTTGGCAAGCTCTAAAGAATCAGCGACAGAATGTAGCGTATCATCCATTGTTTCGTACAAATGGCTCATCAAATTATCATAGGCTTCGACAAATTTATCATTACTCATAATTAACTCCTTAAAATACATTTTAGATTTAAGCTTCTGTACTGTATTCTAACGCTTTTGACCGGCAAAAGACGAGTAGGATGGAAGAAATTTACAAACCCACAGAAATTGAACAAGCTGCCCAGAAAAGCTGGGAAGATTCTGGGGTATTCAATGTCACTGAAGAGCCAGATAAAGAAAAATATTATTGTTTATCCATGTTTCCCTACCCTAGTGGAAATTTGCATATGGGACATGTGCGTAATTATACAATAGGCGATGTCATTAGCCGTTTTCAGCGAATGTTGGGTAAAAATGTGATGCAGCCGATGGGCTGGGATGCTTTTGGTTTACCGGCTGAAAACGCAGCAATGCAGAATAAAGTACATCCTGCTGACTGGACTTATAGCAATATTGATTATATGCGTGATCAATTAAAGCGATTAGGTTTTGGCTATGACTGGAACAGGGAATTAGCAACTTGCGACCCTGATTATTACCGTTGGGAACAATGGTTTTTTTTGAAATTACTTAAAAAAGATCTGGTTTATAAAAAAACATCGCCCGTTAATTGGTGCCCCAATGACCAGACCGTGCTTGCCAATGAGCAAGTGATTGATGGCTGTTGCTGGCGCTGCGATACCCCGGTAGAAAAGAAAGAAATATCACAATGGTTTTTGCGAATTACAGCCTATGCAGATGAGTTGTTAGAATCTTTGCAAAGCCTGGATGGCTGGCCTGAACAAGTAAGAACCATGCAGGTAAACTGGATTGGTCGTTCTGAAGGTGTGGAAATGGATTTTGCTATTGCCGATGCTGATCCTATCCGAATTTATACCACTCGCCCAGATACTTTAATGGGCGTAACTTATCTTGCTGTAGCGGCTGAACATCCGGTTGCTATTAA
>CAZDMC010000238.1:0-3816 GCA_964506335.1 uncultured Methylomarinum sp.
TAAATTGGAATAAGATTTCTCAGGTTTCTTGTCTGAATTTGTTGGGGTATTATAGTTTTAGGCAAAAGTCAAAATGGCGCCCCCGACAGGAGTCGAACCTGTAACCTACGCCTTAGGAGGGCATCGCGCTATCCAATTGTGCCACGGGGACTTTGACCTTTGATTATAATCAATCTTGTAACTACTCGCCCTACTAAATCAACATTCGGATCCTTTTCGTCAATACACGCTGTGTATACTTCGCGCGGTCACGGATGCGGTTTTCTATCGGTTGATTTTTGCCGATAGACTGCGTTACTGAAACAGTTGCGTAGCCTGCTATGCGCCCGTTTCAGTGCCTTGCTATCAACAAAAAATCAACGCGTTATAAAACCGCATCCGTGACCGCGCGAAGCATAGTTACCTCAATCTTTTCATTAAATAGTTCTATTTTTCTCCATTTTATTTCTGAATAATACAGTTTGTGATTTTATTGTTTGTTAATTAGTTGTGTTCCAGCAACGGCGTATTTGAGACAAATATAAATAAAAAACTGCAACCCAAAAACCAGGGTAGCCAAGAGTAAATGGATGGGCTGGGAAACAGGAGGTACAGCTAATCTATCCAGACTTATGCCAGTAAGAATTTCAAACCCTATCACGATAATTAATAGTTTACAGCAACGTAAAATGAGATTGCTTTTATCCAGTGCCTGATAGACTTTCCAGTATAGCCAAAGATTTGTAAACAAAATGACGACAGAAAAGGAGCGATGAATATAAAAAACCAAGGGAAAACTATCTCTCCAGAATTCCCTGTCTATATAGTTGTGCTCATGCGCTATAAAATCCACTGCTTCTCTCACCTGTGCTCCCATAACAATCTGGATCAGTGTCAATCCCATGACAATCTTTATTAGGTATTGAATGTGCTGAGGGAGATGCTGGCAATTTATTTGTATCAGCGTATTTTTCTGGGATCTGGCTATGACATAGATGAGTAATGCGACTATTAACAAGGCTAACAGCATGTGTAACGTAATTATAAACGGCTTTAAATTACTAGCGACAACAACCGAACCCAACCAGCCTTGAAAACCGACCAGAAAAAAGGCTAGGACAGAAAGGTAAAAAACACCTTTGTCAATTTTTAAAAAGATTCTTGATGACCAGGCCGTCAAAAAAATCAAAAAACCGATGCTTACTCCGACCAAGCGATTGCTATATTCAATCCAGGTTTTTAGTGGATTAAATCGAGTGTTTTGATAGCCGCGTTCGGCGTAGATTTCTTGATAATTTGTGGGTAATTGCGACTCTTCTGTCGGTGGTATCCATTGCCCAAAACAAGTAGGCCAATCTGGGCAGCCCATACCTGCACCTGAGGCTCTGACTATTCCACCCACCAGAATGACAAAATAAACAGCACAAATGGTCAATAAGCCCAAACGTCTGAAGCGAAGAACAGCTTGAGAATCGGTCATAATAAAAGAAAGAAAATAGAATGGTGTGCGTTTTAGTATTTCAAAGCTGTTCTATAAGAGCGCAGCATGAGTCAACTCGATTTCTTCAGAAACACCTTCAATTTCAAGGATTTCTGCATCTGAAGCCAGGCCAAGTCTAGCAAATGAAGGTACGGTGTTCCAGTCTACTCGGCAAGCTGGGTGATCTGTTCCGACTATACTTTGCAAAAAAGCAACCTGAACCAGGTCAACATAATCGGCTTTTTTGCCAGTATCTCTTTGAAAACCAACATATTCAGAGGCGACCCGTTTTAATTCATCAGGGAAATCCCAGTGTTCCATAATGATTTTCCCGATAGGGGGGTGCGCTTTTTCCAGTAATTTGTTTAACCGGGAAGGGCTGTCTCGAAATTCAGGAATATTTTCAACCAACATTAAAATCGGTAGTTTGCCAATTTGATGTATCAATCCCGCCAGCATGGCTTCATCTGGGTTCAAATGAGGAACAAAAGCCGAAAGCGCCCGGCTAATAGCAGAAACATTAACGCCTTGCTCCCAGGTCTCTCTAAAATATTGTTCCAGTAATTCTGTGTCTGGTGTAAACATCTGCTGCATAACCAGGCTGGTAATCAATGTCCTTATGGTGGCGCTTCCCAAGCGGGTCACTGCCATTTGAATATTATTAACTTCTACTGCGCCTCTATATAAAGGGCTGTTGGCAACCTGAATTAATCTTGCAGAAAGTGCAGCATCTGTGATAATCATATCAGCAAGCTCCTGAGACGTGGAATCTCCTTTAGCCACAGCATCTCTTACCTTTAAAGCAACATCAGGTAAGGTGGGCAAAATTAAACGATTAGCATCGAGTTCTTCTTGAACATGCACAAGAAAGTCTTGAACTGATTTAAATTGCATTTTTTGAAACCCTTATTGAAAATCTATAATACTAATTTTATCTTGCTTTGAATTGTCAAGTATAAGATTGTTTAATTCAGATGATATGGCAATGACAATTAACATTCGACAACTTTGCTCAGTATGCTGAAATGAAATAAATTTCCCTATATTCTGTTTGTTGTCATGGCTAATAATCTGTGTCTTTCTATCAACCATAGTTGTTTTATCACATTCAGCAAGAAATAATGCACGCTTTGCTTTACCTAAATAATGAGTACGAGCAACGATCTCTTGCCCAGTATAGCAACCCTTGTTAAAACTGATGCCGCCTAATTTATCAATATTCAACATTTGTGGAATGTATTGTTCTGATGAATCTGTATTTAGCCAGGCTAAGCCTGCTGAAATATCCTGATAACTCCATTGCTCTGACTGGTGATGAGTTTGTGTTAATTGAGTCCAGAGTTGTTTACCGCGATCTATTTTACTAATGATAAGATAACGATCCTGATTTGCAGGGAGCTTAATGGTGATTTCAGACCCGTTTGATACCTCAAAGTTAGTAGCAGGGAAATTTTCTATAGTATTTGTATCAGTTGAGTTTAATCCAATAAGACAATAGCTATCAAGAGCATAATCAAGTTTTACATTGGCTCGTAAAATATACATTTTTAATTTATTAATCACTTTTTCCATCAATTCAACAGGTAGAATTAACAGAAAGCTGCCATCATTTTTTAAAATGAGTAAAGTACTAATAGTACGCCCTTTAGCATTACAAAAAGCGGTAAAAAAACTGTTTGCGTCAGTTAGCTCATGGATATTACAGGTGAGCTGACCTTGCAAGAACTGACTGGCATCTTTACCCGACACTTTAAGAATAGCTAAATCAGTAATTGCAGTGAGAGTGTTGGGGGTATCCCCAGTATTATCTACTGGATGGGCTTCTAAAAAATCAATCCATTCGTTATTCATATTTCTTATGTTTTATGTTTGTTTATAAATAGTTCCATAAGTTTTTGCAGTAAAACTAAAGGGGGCTGCAAATAATGACTAAGCTATTTGAAATGTGTCAATTTGTCTCGGTCAATTATAATGCCTCATCAAATCCAGACAATAAAATCAAAATATCATATTTGAGCAATTAATGACTCTGTTGTTATTGCCATTATACAGGCTCAGGTGGATAGCATCCGCATTACTCCCTCACATAATCATTGAATAAGGTTATAATAATCAATTGTTTTAATTGTCTATCACTCAAATACCGATTTTCAATAAGAGTCATTAATGGAAGAATTTCATCGTATAAGTCGTCTCCCACCCTATGTTTTTAATATTGTTAATGATTTAAAGGCAAAAGCGCGTTCAGAAGGTGAGGATATCATCGACTTTGGGATGGGAAATCCTGATCAGCCAACACCCAAACATATTGTTTCAAAAATGATAGAAGCGGCTGAACGTGATGATACCCACCGCTA
>CAZDMC010000239.1:0-3777 GCA_964506335.1 uncultured Methylomarinum sp.
GATGTCGGTGTTGATATTGTTGAGACCAATACTTTCAATGCTACCAGCATTGCCATGGCTGATTATAAAATGGAGTCGCTGGCTTATGAAATAAATCTGGAGTCTGTTAAATTAGCCAAACAAGTAGCCGTAGAAGTCACTGCATTAAATCCGGATAAACCGAGATTTGTAGCCGGAACATTGGGGCCAACAAATCGTACCGCTTCGATGTCTCCCGAAGTGAATGATCCCGGCTTCAGAAATATTTCTTTTGATGAACTGGTTGAGGCTTATACAGAAGCAGTACGAGGTATGTGTGATGGTGGGGTCGATATTATCTTAATCGAAACTATTTTCGATACCTTAAACGCCAAGGCCGCTATTTTTGCTGTCGAGCAATATTTTGAGGTACTGGGTTATAAATTACCGGTAATGATTTCGGGGACAATTACCGATGCATCAGGTCGTACCTTATCCGGTCAGACAGCAGCGGCATTCTGGAATTCTTTAAGTCATGTCGATCCTATTTCTATTGGTTTTAATTGTGCTTTAGGGGCAAAAGAATTACGCCAATATGTAGAGGAAGTCTCCATTATTGCAGATACCCATATCTCTGCACATCCTAATGCAGGATTGCCCAACGAATTTGGAGAATATGATGAAAGCCCAGAGGATATGGCAAAGGAATTGACTGATTGGGCCGCTAATGGTTATCTGAATATTATTGGCGGTTGCTGTGGCACTTCGCCAGAGCATATCAAAGCCATTATTGAAGCTGTACAAAAATATCCCCCCAGAAAAATACCAGAGATAGAAAAACAATGTCGTTTAGCAGGTTTGGAACCACAAAATATTACCGCTGACTCCTTATTTGTTAATGTTGGAGAAAGAACCAATGTCACCGGCTCTGCAGTATTCAAACGCTTAATTGTTGGCGGTGATTTTGAGGCGGCTCTGGCGGTTGCTAAAACACAAGTCGAAAATGGTGCACAAATTATTGATATCAACATGGACGAAGGCATGTTGGAATCCAAAGAAGCGATGGTGCGCTTTTTACATTTAATTGCCTCAGAACCCGATATTGCCAAAGTGCCTATTATGCTGGATTCTTCCAAATGGGAGATATTGGAAGCCGGGTTAAAGTGTATGCAAGGCAAAGGCATTGTCAATTCTATTTCTATCAAAGAAGGTGAAGAAAATTTCATCAAACAGGCTAAACTGGTACGGCGCTATGGCGCAGCCGTTATTGTTATGGCTTTTGATGAGCAAGGGCAAGCCGATACTCAGCAACGAAAAATAGAAATTTGCCAGCGCGCGTATAAAATATTGACGGAAGTGGTCAAATTCCCTCCCGAAGATATTATTTTTGATCCCAATATTTTTGCCATTGCCACCGGTATAGATGAGCATAATAACTATGGTGTAGATTTTATTGAAGCCACCCGGGAAATTAAAGAAACCTGTCCCCATGCTTTAATCTCGGGCGGTGTCTCTAATGTGTCATTTTCATTTCGGGGCAATAATCTGGTGCGTGAAGCTATTCATGCGGTGTTTCTTTATCATGCCATTAAAGCAGGCTTGAGCATGGGGATTGTCAATGCCGGACAATTAGCCATTTATGAAGATATTCCCGCTGAATTAAAGCAGGCGGTTGAAGATGTGGTATTGAATCGTAATGAGAATGCAACAGAAGCCATGCTGGAAATGGCACAAAAATACCAGGGAGATGGTGCTTCTGTCAAAAAAGAAGATCTGAAATGGCGGGAATGGCCGGTTAAAAAACGCCTGGAACATGCCTTAGTAAAAGGCAATGCTGATTATATTATTGAAGATACTGAGCAAGCACGATTAGAAGCTGAATTGCCATTACATGTGATTGAAGGCCCCTTAATGGATGGTATGAATGTGGTGGGTGATTTATTTGGCGCAGGTAAAATGTTTTTACCGCAAGTGGTTAAATCTGCACGAGTCATGAAAAAATCCGTGGCTTATTTAATGCCCTTTATGGATGACGAAAAGGGTGGCGGAATAAAATCTAATGGCAAAATTCTGATGGCAACAGTCAAAGGTGATGTGCATGATATTGGTAAAAATATTGTCTCTGTAGTATTGCAATGCAATAATTTTGAAGTAATTGATATGGGGGTCATGGTGGCCGCTGAAAAAATCCTCAAAACTGCCAGGGAAGAAAATGTCGATATTATTGGATTAAGTGGTTTGATAACGCCATCGCTGGATGAAATGGTGCATGTGGCTAAGGAAATGGAAAGACAAGGCTTTGAAGTGCCTTTGTTGATTGGAGGAGCAACCACCTCTCGTGCGCATACGGCAGTCAAAATAGAAGAACACTATCATGGGTCTACTGTTTATGTCACGGATGCTTCTCGTAGTGTCGGTGTGGTAAGTTCACTATTGAGTGAAAATAAAAAAGAGGATTTTATCACGAAATTACGGGCAGAATATAAGCAAGTGCGTGAACGACATAAAGGCCGTAAAGCTAATGTTAAACAGCATAGTCTGGAAAGTGCCAGAAAGAACCGGTTTAAGGGGGATGATCATAAGCCGGTTAAACCTTCATTTTTAGGAACCAAGAGCATAGATTCTTTATCGCTGGATATTTTAGTTCCTTATATTGACTGGACACCGTTTTTTCAGACCTGGGAATTATCCGGCAAATATCCAGCTATATTGACTGACGAAGTGGTTGGAGAGACAGCCGTTAAACTATTTGCTGAAGCAAAGGCCATGCTAGCACAAATAGTCAAGGAAAAATGGCTGACAGCTAGAGCTGTAATAGGGTTTTTCCCGGCCAATAGCATAGAGGATGATATTGAACTTTATACCGATGATTCACGCACTGAAATACTAGAAACCCTACACCATTTGCGTCAACAAAATATAAAAGCACCCGGCAGAGCCAATTTTTGCCTATCTGACTTTATTGCCAGCAAAGAAAGCGGAAAAGCAGATTATATCGGTGGCTTTGCAGTGACAACAGGTATTGGAATTGAAGAAAAACTGGAACAATTTGAGAAAGACCATGATGATTATAATTCGATCATGCTAAAAGCACTGGCGGATCGTTTAGCAGAAGCTTTTGCAGAATACTTGCATCAGCAGGTCAGAAAAAATCATTGGGGATATGCAAATGATGAAAGCCATGACAAGAACGCCTTGATTGCAGAAAAATATCAGGGCATCAGGCCTGCACCCGGTTATCCTGCTTGTCCTGATCATACCGAGAAAGCCAAACTTTTTCAGTTATTAGAGGTAACAGCAGCCACGAGTATTGAATTAACAGAAAGTTATGCCATGTTTCCAACAGCAGCTGTCAGTGGCTGGTATTTAGCGCATCCACAATCGCAATATTTTAATGTAGGAAAAATAGACCACCAACAGCTACATAGTTATGCAGACAGGAAACAAATGTCCAAGGAAGTCGCAGAGCGCTGGTTATCGCCGCATTTGCATTGATCAAAAGTAATACGACTGGGAAAAGAAATAATGTTACGAATATTTTTTATTCTCTTTCTCAATAGCTTTATTACAGTTAGCTGGGCTAGCAATGCATTACGAGAGCTGGAATATGCAGAAGGAATTGAAGCGTCTATTTCAACAGGAGGCATTGCCTGGCTTAAAGCAAAAGACAAAAGATTTTTAGCGCTTTATACCGAGACTGAAAAAAATAGCCATTTAGGCACCGCGATCATTTTACATCCTATGGGCGGGCATCCAAATCAGGCCAAATTGATTAAGCCGCTACGAAGCTATCTTCCTCAACATAATTGGGCTACTTTA
>CAZDMC010000240.1:0-2230 GCA_964506335.1 uncultured Methylomarinum sp.
GGGTATCTCCAGATTACTGGGCGCCGGGAGAAAACGTGACTGCTACAATTTGGTTAAGGAACGACGGAACCGTTACTGCCCATGAAGTGCATGTTGACTGGGCAGTCCCAACTGGTGATGCGAACTTCCTTAGAGCAATACAGGTTACTGAGATGAGTGCTATCGGTCCTGGCGTGTATCCAAGGAGTATTAACCTTCTGCCCGGTTTCGTTGATGCGTATGATGTGAATGATGACGAGAAAATGTCGCTCTGGGAGTTGATACACGGGGATGTTTTTGTTATGAGAGACACCGATACCCTTGGAGCTGTGACAGGAGATCCACTTCTGATCCCAGGAAGAACCATTAGTTTGACAATGGGCTATACATTCATGACAGAAAATGTTGCAGGTTATCCTCATATAGCTCCTTATGTTGTCATTAACGACCTTCAGGGTGCTAGGGCTGGATTTGACGTGACATTCAAGGCGACTCAGGAGGATACTTACTAGTCAGAAGAGGTAGGACATAGGCAGGAAATAGAAATGTCCTATTTTGATTTGAATCTTCTTTGTCCCCACCTTTTCGCGTTCGCGCAAAAAGTGGGGACTATAAAGGATTTAAAAAAATGAAACCTTTCAAAATAATTTATTATCTTTTCTTTGCTTTTATTGCGGTAATTGCGCTTTTGTTGATTGTTTCTGCTTTTCCTGTTGAAGGAAATCTTCAAGTAAAGACTGTTCTTTCTGGTTCAATGGAGCCAGCAATTGGGATGGGAAGTATAATTGTAATAAAGCCGGCTAATGAATATAGAATTGGCGATGTAATTGCTTTTCAGTTTGCCGAAGAGGAGACGCCAATTACTCATCGCATTTATGATTTGAAAGTTACAGAAGGAATAATTTCTTTTATTACCAAAGGCGATGCTAATGAAGAACCAGACAATAGAGGGGTCTTTGAAAGAGAGATTATTGGTAGAGTTTTGTTTGATGTTCCTTTTGTCGGTTATGCGGTAAACGCGGCTCAAACCCCAATTGGCTTTATGTTAATTATTGTGGTTCCGGCGACTATTATTATCTATGATGAAGTAAAAAAGGTTAAAGATGAAATTATTAGATTAAAAAATCAGAAGAAGAAAAAAGATGAAGAGCAGGATGAAGTAATTGAGAAAAGCGAAGAAAAAGATATTGAACAAGACAAAGGAATCAAAGAATTAAAACAAGAGATTGAAGAATTAAAAAATAAAAAAGATAGTAGCCCCTAATTAAGACAAAATGATTAAATCATTTATAAAAATTATATTTTTATTATCTATTTTCGGATTTAGTTGGACCGGGCTTTTAGTTGTTGGTCAAACTTTTGCTCTTTTTGATGATATAGAAAGATCAAAAAATAATAGCTTCCAAGCAGGCACTTTGGATCTTTCTTTAAGGGCATCTGGAGAGAATTTTACTCCATCAATTAAAGTTGAAAATATGACACCAGGTGATTCTGTGGCTCGAGATATCTATATTAAAAAAGATGGCAGTTTGCCATTCAAATATCAAGCTCATTCTGAATATATTTCTGGTTTTTGCGACATAGATCTTTATAATGCTTTAGAATTGAGGGTTTGGTATAACTATTTCATAGCTGAACAAGAACACCTCAATTGCCTTAAGCATCGGAGAATGGTTTTAAAATATGACGGTCTTTTAAGGGATTTTGATTTAAGAGCTTTAAATCCAGATGATCCAGATTTAAGAATTCCCAATGACAATCCTTATTTTAATAATAGGTTTTATAAAGAAAATGAACATTGGTTTTTTTTCCTTATAACTTTACCGAAAGGAGTTTCTGATGATTTACGAGGCAAATCTTGTCAGTTTAAATTTGTCTTTGAAGGATGGCAAGAGAATATCGCCAACTATATGGATGGTGGTTTTACTGACACCGAAGAAATAGAAAATACAATAAAGGCAAGCTATTGGAATCCGCATTATGACAGCAATATAATTGAAAGCGAAAACACGGATGAAAAAAGTGATGATAATTCATTAACTAACGAAGAAATAGTCGCTGATGGATATAGCGAAACAGATGTCAATACTATTCCTATCAACGCCACTACCACTGCTTTTTATTCAAGTTCCTTAACAGTGCCGCTTACAAATGGCACTACAACAGTTGCTGACGAATCAGAAGGAACAGAAGAAACAGAAGAAATTTCAAACGAGAAAAACGAAGAAAACTTCATTAATGAAGAAGTTGG
>CAZDMC010000240.1:2240-3775 GCA_964506335.1 uncultured Methylomarinum sp.
GCGGCAGTAGCAGTAGCAGCTCCGGGTGCAGATGGTGGTGATGAAGCTGAAGAGGGCGAAGATATTAACATAGAAGAAATAGAAACAGAAGAAGGCGAGCCAGCAGAACAAACAACTAATGAAGTTGATGAACAAGAACAATCAAGCGAAGAAACAGGCGATAATAGTAATACAGACGACGTTGGTAAGGTTAGCGGCGCAACAGATTATACTGACATTGCTGTTGATGATGGAAACGATGTTAACACTGGCGACATTGGTGTCCAAAACCAAAAAGATACTCCAGGTGGTCAAGACAATATAGACGATGACATTGGAGATGCTCCAAATCAAAACGTTGATTCGAATACGCAGGATGGCACAAGTTTCTTTGAAGACAATAGAACAGATCTAGATGAAAACACCAACGAAGACAAAATTTTTAATCTTCAACCAATTTCTGATGCTTTAATTGTTAATGCCACAAGCACAGACGCAAATATAGATATAGATCCTGAAAAGAATCTTAATGAGTAATAAAATATGAATAAATTGCTAAAAATAATTTTAATAATTTCAATTGTTGTTTTTGGTGCCGGATTTTTATTGGCTTCACCTATAGATGCTCAAGCTAATGAATTAGTGGTTGAATATTGGGATGGGAATAATTGGCAACCCTTAGTAGGGCCGATATTTAACGAAACAAACTTTTCACCAGGAAAGACTGTTACAAGTTCATTAAGAGTAACTAATAATTCAGGCGAAAGCCAAAGAATTGCCACCAAGGCGATAAATTTTGATTATCCACATGAGTTTGGTACTGTTTTAAATTTAAAAATTAAGGAAGGGGAAACAACTCTTTATAATAATACCCTTTCAACATTTTTTGATGCTGGCGAAATCCCTCTTTCTTATTTAGAAAGTGGTAATCAAGCTCAATATAATTTTACTATTAGTTTTTCTACTGAAGGTGGCAATCTATTTCAGGGCAAAACTTTAAGTTTTGATATATCGATTGGTTTCCAAGAAGGAGAAATGATAATTTTACCTGTGTTGAGGAGGGGCGTTGGCAGATTTTTACCACCTGATTTAATTTTGAATGAAACCTATCAGAATGTCACAGAAACCAGCGTAACTATAACTTGGTTAACAAGATATAAATCCACTAGTCAAGTAATTTATGCGGCAGAAATAGAAAGACGTACCTTAAATTTAAATGATAATATTGGAAATCCTCCAAGATACGGCTTTGCCCAAACTACAGCTAAATACAATATTTATCCAAAGGTGACTAGCCATTCAGTAATTCTTGATGGTTTAATTCCTGGAACAAGATATTATTTTAGGGTTGTGTCTCACGCTTCGTCACCAACCATTAGTCGAGAACATAATTTTACTACCTTAGAAATAAAGCCAGTACCAATAAAAGAAGAGGACATTTTAATTCCAGCGCCAAATCTAGTAGTTGATGACCCAGTAGTTGATGTCCCAGCAGTTGATGTCCAAGCAGTTGATGTCCCAGCAGTTGATGTCCCAGTAGTTGATGTCCCAGTAGC
>CAZDMC010000241.1:0-3744 GCA_964506335.1 uncultured Methylomarinum sp.
ACTGCTTTGTGGATCTAGAACATCAATGTAAGTGGTAAAATAGCCGTTACAGTCTGAGCCATGGCAAATTTGTGGAGGTGTGATGGGGGCTGTAATTATAATGCCACTTTCATTAGGGTCAGGAGGAGGGTTAATAAGAAAGTTAAGACGGACACCGTCCCCGGCATAGTTACCGATAAAGCGTAATAAGTTATTATCAATTGTCGTCTGATTTGAAAATACGCCCCCTAATATTTCTCCTTGTTGAGCAAAAACCTGACCGCTTACCGCCCCCGATTCAGCCAAACTACTTTGCCCATTAATACCCAAGAGGAATTGGGCGTTGCTTTGATCAAATGAAAACCCGCCGTTTGAGCTCAAAGTCACAAGATTGGCAGTGATTCTGGAAAAGGCATCGTCAATTTGAATATCCAGTTCAAAATCATTCACTGTACCCTGACCAAAATCAACTGTTGCAGTAAATGAGCCACAGGCCGTGCAGTTTCCGGTTATATTCCCCCACTGATATTCTCCACTGCTATTACCTGTGTAGAGAATTTGTTGATTATCTGCAATATAACGGTCAATAATTGGCTGTGCGCTTGCTTGCCCCTCAGCGAACCATATACGGTTATTCAGCAAGCTATATTCCAGTGTTCCTACTTGATTTGTTCCCAGTGTGGCAGTGGAATAATAACCTTTAATGGCACTCTGGGACTCGGTAAAACGATTCAATGAAACCGTGATATTATTATTTCCCGTGCTAAATTCAGAATCTCTAAATCCCGTGATAGCTTGAGTACGGCTACCTCTTCTTAGTCTTATTTCTCCATTATTTGCACTAGTGTCTTGCTGAGAAATTATGATGGTTTCGGAGTCCTCAAATCTTGTCGTGGACTCGGTAAAATAGCGCTTGCTACCTTGAAACTCGGTATTTTCTGAGCCAGGAAAGAGGATGTTATGATCCAAAAAAGTAGTATAAAGTCCAGAGTCGGGTGCAGATAGGAAAGGTACAATACGGGGAAGAGGTGTAATAATCGGCACAGGCAGGGTTGGGAGCGGAACTATTGGATCGTCAGAGCGCGATAAAACCTCTCTTGCAAGGGTTTCATTGTTTTGATTATTGATAAAGTCGGCTATCTCAACGCCATCGCCCTGGTTTAAACGATTTGCTAATGGAGCAGGGCTTTTCATATGCTCAGATGTTTTTGCGCTAGTATTGCTCGGTAAAGTGCTTGAGGCTGAAAAATCAGAAGGCTGGCTATTAAGCGTAGATTGGAATTGCTCAACAGTAGCTTTTACCCGAGCCACATCTCCCGTGGCAATTTTCTTTAGATGACTTTCAACTAGCGTTGTTTTGTCTTGATCTAGGCTAATATTAATAAAGTGTTGCCATTGTTGCTGCGTTTTTAATAAATCATTATCCAAAAGATAAATTCCGCCCAGATAATAAGCGGCCGCAGTATTATAAGGAAATGATTGTTGCAGAGAGTGCAGCGTATTTCTGGCCTGTTCTATTTTGCCCTGTTGTAATAGCTTAAGCGCATTAGCCAATACAAAATTTTCAGGATTGGTTTGGTTTGTTGCCTGGTTTTCCCTTCCAGACTCAATGGTTTGAATCATTGTTTTTTCTTGACTAACAACTAGACTCTGACCTTCCGAGATAATTTGCGGTTCAGTATCTGTTGAATTCCAGGAGGCCCGATTATCGAAAACAGCAAGCCGTGTTGTTTGTTTGTCTGCAATTATTTCAACTTTGCCGTTGTTCACAGTGATGTCGCCTTGTGGTGTTTGAATCAGTAATTCTGATTGACTGCCTTGTAGCAGCGACATCACATAAATCACCAGGTGACCTTGCCGAATCTTCAAAATTGATCGTGTCTGAGTTTTAGCAAGACTAATATCACTGTCAGGGCCTACATTAACGAGGGTTCTTGAGTCGATAACAAGACGGGCACGTCCCTGTTTGCCTGTCTTAATGGGTTCAGCCATTTGCACAGAGGAAGATGGCATAGTAAGAGGATTGTTTTTATGCAAAGTGGCATTATAAACTTCGCCACTGCTTAAGGTGATTTGCGCAGCCGAGTTTGCGCTGGATTGTGCCAAAGTGATTTTTTTATAAACATCAGCCTGGGCTGGTATGGCTGCATGGCTGCTTATGCTAAAAAGAAGCAAAACAGTGGGCGTTATAAAGTGATTACTAAACAGCGAGTAGAGAGTTTTCATAATGCCACCTAAAAAGTGATATTTACACCAATATTAACAGCTACCAGGGATTTTGTATAATCAAATAGTGCTATATTAGAATCATTCCTAATATAGCTATAACTGGCAGAAATATAATAGTATTTTTGGAAGTATTGCCTAATTACAGCGGTCGCGCTTAAGCGTTTATCATGTCTGTCACCACTGTTTTCAAACAACAGTGCAGGAGAATCATAACGCCTGTTGGCATACCGCCCTAGCAAAGATAATTCTGTGCCGCTTGTTAAACGAATAAAATAAGAGGGTGCAAGACTCCATTCGTCATAGGAAAATCGTTCGGCACTGGCTTCTTTTACGGCAAAGCCGGTATTTAATGAGAGCAATTGCAAGCTATGCTCGGTATTAAATTGAAAGCGAGGCGATATATTGACAGTATGGCTGGTATTATCTTGAGCTTTATTTGCCTGCTCGTCAAAACTTTCTAGCTCAAAGCGATAGGAAACATCTAACTTTAGGTGTGAGTTGAGTGCATACTCAAAATCAGGTGTCAGGTAGAAAATTCTGGAAAGCTCTTCGTTTGAGAAGCGTTGGTTAACGAATCCAAACGGCAGTCGAATTCGAAATTGAGTGGCGTAATATTCAAAGCCACTATTTAAGTCAATTCTTGTGTAGTTAAAGTCATCACGCGGTGAATCCTGATATTCATGATGTAGAAAATTGAGGCGACTACGCCAGACAAAATTAGGCATGTTCTGAAATTGGTAGGCTAAATTAGTATTTACAATTGATTTTAGCAGCCAGCCACGTAAAACATTATCAGCCGTTAAAAACCCATTACCTCCCGGTAGGGTGATAGTGTCATCATTAGGCCCAATATTGATATTGTCATCGTATTCCATACCCAGTGATGTGTTTGCAGAGAAAAGCCAGCGAGAAGGCGGAGGTAGAATGGAGGCTTTGATTTTTTTAACAGCCAATTGGATAGATTCTGCCGGATTAGTGTTTTGTATAAGGTCGAGCGCTTCGTTGGCTAATATATCTTGTCCATTTTGTATATAAGCTATGGCTAGTTCAAGACGCACAGTGAGTAGGCTAGGGTCTCTGGATAATATTTTTTTAAAGCTATTGATTGCAATATCCGGTTTTTGACTTTGCGATGCTGCGCGTCCTAGCCAAAAAAGAACATCGATGGTATCCAGTTTTTTGGCTATATCTTGCAATAAAGGAAGAGCGAGAATAAATTGGTTGTCATAATACAATGTCATGGCTCTTTGTAATTTTACATTGAGGGTATTTATTTCATGGCGAGGTAAGCTTTTATAGTTGCCACTTTGGCTGGCTGATGGCAAATCGTTCTGAGCATGAGCAAAGTTGAATATTAAACTTAACCATAAGACATATACTGCTGTTATTTTAGTGAGCATTATGTGACAGCCTCCTAGGTAAGAACAATTAAGGAACGTGCACGAAATAAGTTCGACAACTAACGTGTCTTTTTATCCGTCTTCTGCGCCTTGAATACGAATAAAAATCCTGCGCTAGTTGTCGAACTTATTCCGT
>CAZDMC010000242.1:0-3739 GCA_964506335.1 uncultured Methylomarinum sp.
TGTTTCAGCGGATAACATCACTGCATCTGTTCCATCATGCACTGCATTGGCTATATCAAATACTTCTGCACGGGTAGGAATAGGATTTTCAATCATCGATTCCATCATCTGTGTAGCTGTTATCACAGCACGTTTTAATTCTCTAGAGCGAGAAATCAAACGTTTTTGCACAGCGGGCAAATGGGCATCTCCAATTTCAACGCCTAAATCGCCACGCGCCACCATCACCACATCCGATGCCAGAATAATTTCATCCATGGCTTCAATGGCTTCGGCACGTTCTACTTTAGAAACTATCCCTGCATAACAGCCTTCTGCTTCCAATAAAGCGCGGGCTTCATGTAAATCTTCTGCACAGCGAGGAAATGAGACAGCCACAAAGTCAGCACCAATAATGCCAATAGTTTTGATGTCTTCTTTATCTTTTTCTGTTAATGCAGCCGCAGATAAACCACCACCTTGCAAGTTAATGCCTTTGTTGTTGGATAAATAACCACCGACATGTACGGTACAGTCAATGCGTGCGCCGTCAGTTTTAACAACATCCAGAACAATTCTGCCATCATCTAATAATAAGCGGCTACCCGATACAACTTCTTTGGCTAATGGTTCGTAGGTAATACCTACTTCTGTGGTGTCACCGGCATCTACAGCCAGGTTGATGTCTAAAGAAAAGTCTTGCCCTTCATCCAGCCAGACTTTAGTGTCCTTAAATTTTGCAATACGGATTTTGGGGCCTTGCAAGTCACAAAGAATGCCGACCAAGCGACCTGTTTTTTTGCTTAGCGCCCGAACGGCCGCAGCTCTATCAATATGATCTTGAGCGACACCGTGAGAAAAATTCATCCGGACAACATCTATGCCCGCTTCGAATAAGGCTTCTAATACACCCGGCTTATCAGAAGCCGGGCCTAGAGTTGCCAGAATTTTAGTTCTTCTTAGCATATTATTCCGTTATTTAGCGTTCATTAAAGCAATTGAGGTATCTAACATACGGTTTGAAAAACCCCATTCGTTATCATACCAGGCCAACACTTTAACTAAGCGGCTGTTAATCACTTTAGTTAATGACTTATCGTAAGTGGATGATGCCGGGTCGTGGTTGAAATCAATAGACACCAGTGGTTTTGCATTGATATTCAAAATACCTTTTAAAGAGCCTTCCGATGCAGCTGTTAAAATTTCGTTAACTTCTTCTACTGATGTGTCACGACTTGCATAAAAGGTTAAATCAACAATGGACACATTAATGATAGGTACGCGCATTGCGAAACCATCTAATTTTCCAACCAGAGCAGGAAGAACCAATCCAACGGCTGCTGCCGCGCCTGTTTTTGTAGGAATCATGGATTGTGTTGCAGAACGGGCACGTAATAAATCAGGATGATAAACATCGCTTAAGACCTGGTCGTTTGTGTAGGCATGAATGGTTGTCATTAGGCCTTGCTCTACACCGACAGTTTCTAATAATGGCTGAATTAAAGGAGCCAGACAGTTAGTGGTACACGAAGCATTAGAAATAACCGTGTCAGATGCTTTTAAGGTATTGTGGTTAACACCATATACGATTGTTGCGTCAACATCAGCACCACCCGGTGCAGAAATAATAACTTTTTTAGCACCTGCGGTGATATGAGCCGATGCTTTTTCTTTATTAGCAAAGAACCCAGTACATTCATGAACAACATCAACACCTAACTCGCCCCAGGGTAATTTTGAGGGATCTCTTTCAGCAAGCACTTTGATTCTATCGCCATTAACGATTAAATCTCCATTATCAACACTGACCTCACCAGGAAATTTGCCATGCGCAGAATCATATTGCGTTAAGTGAGCATTTGTTTCGGCATTGCCTAAGTCATTAATCGCAACGATCTGAATTTCATCCGTACGATTTGATTCATACAGTGCACGAAGTACATTTCGTCCAATACGACCATAGCCATTGATTGCAACTTTAATTGCCATTCTTTATATCTCCAAAGGGTTGAATTTAAATCCGAAAATCCTTTAATTATAACAAATTTTTTAATTAGAGTTTGACTAAGCTTGCTCAGAACGGATTAATGGAGGTAAAACATAACCCTGGGGAAATCAGTTGAGCACGGATTTTGTGGAAAATCTGAGCAAAAAAGACAAAGAATAGCTCGAAAATAATGACCATAGTCCTTATTTGAGAGTTATTCTACAGGATTTTTCGTCCCGATTTATTCACAAAACCGTAAAGCGAAATTATCCCAACCAACACGACAAAGATAAGTCATTGAATTTTATTAGCTATTTAATCCATTGCATACAAACCAAGCGTTCAACTAATTTATCCAGGACAAACAACTCTTGCGCTTTTTCTTGTCTCGCTATAATCTCTCTAGTTGATAATTTTGGAACGAGTTTATGAAAAGGCGTAATTTTATACAAAAAGCAGGCATAGGATCTATAGTCGCAGGAGCAAGTTTGACTGCGCCAAGTATAGCAAAGGCAGCCACTCAATTTAAATGGAAAATGGTAACTGCATGGCCTAAAAACTTTCCCGGCTTAGGCAGCAATGCTAATTTGCTGGCCAAGATGATTACTGAAATGAGTGGAGCCCGGATAAAAGTCAAAGTCTACGGCGCCAAAGAGCTGGTACCTGCTTTTGAAGTATTTGATGCGGTATCCAGTGGTATTGCCGAAATGGGACATGCAGGCGCATATTACTGGAAAGGCAAATCAGCAGCCACCCAATTTTTTTCTGCCGTACCTTTTGGCTTGACCGCCCAGGAAATGAATGCCTGGCTGTATTATGGTGGCGGCCTTGAATTATGGCGGGAACTCTATAAACCTTTTGGATTGATTCCTGCTCCTACAGGCAATACAGGCGTACAAATGGCAGGCTGGTTTAATCGACAAATTAATAATATTGACGATATAAAAGGTTTAAAAATGCGTATCCCCGGTTTGGGTGGCGAGGTTCTCAGGCGTGCTGGAGGCATTACCGTTAACATGCCCGGAGGAGAATTATTTACCTCCCTGCAATCTGGCGTGCTGGATGCTACTGAATGGGTAGGCCCATATAATGATCTGGCTTTTGGCTTTTATAAGGTTGCCAAATATTATTATTATCCTGGCTGGCATGAACCCGGTTCAACCATGGAAGCATTGATTAATGAGAAAGCATTTAATCAATTACCCAAAGATTTGCAACAAATTGTTTTGGTGGCTTGTAAAGCAGCCAATATGGATATGATTTCAGAATACACTGCCCGTAATAATCAAGCATTGGATACCTTGATTAATAAACACAAAGTACAGGTATTGGCTTTACCGGACGATGTTTTAAAAAAATTAAAGGCGCTATCAGATGAAGTTGTTAATGAATTAGCGACTAAAGATGCCCTGTCGAAAAAAATATTTGATTCTGTGATGAGTTTTAGAACGCAGGTGACTCAATGGGGTGCAATTTCTGAACAGGCATTTTTGAAAGCACGGTCGCTTTAACAGATTTACCACAGGAACATATTATTACACTTTGCAGGGTACCGTAACCACCATTACCTTAAGAGAAATAGTTCATAAAATCAAAAAAAACTCTTAACTTAGGCAACTCGCAATAAATAACCCACCACCTTGCTTGTCTTTTTGTCTGTCTTGTGCGTTACAACTCCGGTTACATAGCCAGCTATGCGCCCTACGTTGTGCCTTGAAGACAAACAAAAATCCTGCGCAATCTGGTGGGTTATTTATTGCGAGTTGCCTTAAT